>NZ_BAAAIF010000021.1:0-132069 GCF_039525925.1 Streptomyces javensis
GGGATGAAGGAGGGTGGGGCGCCGGGCGGGGAAGGCGAGCAGCGGCGGCCTCGGCGAGGGCGACCGGGTCGCGGGGCTGGACGAGCTCGCCGGTGCCGGGGTCGGCGAGGGTGTCGCGCTGTCCGCCGACGGCGGAGGCGACGACGGGCGTTCCGCAGCTCATGGCCTCCAGGGGGACGATCCCGAAGGGCTCGTAGTCGGCGGGGCACAGTACGAGGTCGGCGGCGCGCAGCAGTTCGGGCATCCGCTCCGGCGGCAGTCCGCCGGTGAGCCGGACCCGGTCGGCGACGCCGAGGCGGTCGGCGAGCCGCCACAGCCGCCGTGCCTCGGGGTCGTCGCGCAGATGGGCGGACGGCGGTCCTCCGGCGATGACGAGTTCGGCGTCCGGCAGCAGGGTGAGCGCGGCGATGGAGACGGCGGCCCCCTTGCGCGGCACGAGCCGTCCGATCTGGGCGAGCAGGGCCCGGCGGGCCGGGCGGGGCGCCGCCGGCCCGGCGGGGGTGAACAGCCGCGGGTCGACTCCGCAGGGCACGACGGTGATCCGCTCGGGGTCCAGCCCCATGGCGGCCAGTTCGCCGACCTCGTCGCGGCAGGTGGCCACGATCCGGTCGCAGCCCTCCCCGACCGCGGTCTCCCAGGGGACGCGGTCGACAGGGCTGGTGTCGGCGTCCCTCTGGTGGCGCCGCTTGACGATGCCCAGCGCGTGGTAGGTGTGCGCGAGCGGCAGTCCGAGGGCGCGGGTGGCCTGGAGCGAGGCGACGCCGGACATCCAGAAGTGGGAGTGCACCAGATCGGGTGGCGCGCCCCGCCATTCGTTTTCCAGATAGGCGCCGAACCGCCGCATGTACGGCAGGAGGTCGTCCTTGGGAAGCGGCCGGACGGGGCCCGCGGGGACGTGCCGCACCTCGACGCCCGGGTGCGGGCGGACGGTCACGGGCAGGTGGGGGGCGTCGCGGCGGGTGTAGACGCGGACGCGGTGGCCACGGTCGGCGAGGGCCGCGGCGAGCCGGGCCACATGGACGTTCTGGCCGCCGGCGTCCACCCCGCCGAGCACGGCGAGCGGGCTGGCGTGCTCCGAGACGAGTGCGATGTCCAGGTGCTCGGGCGGTCCGTGGCGCGGAGTCATCGGGTCACCTCCTCCATCAGCCGCTCCCAGTCGTCGAGGAAGCGTTTCAGGCCATAGGCGTCGAGCGCCGCCCGGCGGGCCCGTGCCCCGTCCTCGGCGGCGGCGTCCGGGTCCCGCAGATAGCGGCGGACCGCGCGGGCGAGGACGTCGGGGCGGGTGGAGAGCACCCCGGCCCCGGCCGGCACCGCCTCGACGGCCTCGGTGGCGGCCAGGGCGACGACGGGCAGCCCCACGTGCATGGCTTCCAGGAGGGAGAGGCCGAGCGAGGTCCAGCGCACGGGGTGCAGATACACCCGGCGGCGCGCCATGGCGGTATGCAGCTCGGCCTGGGGGAGGTCGTGGGCGCGGCAGCGGTCGGGGGGCAGGCCGAGATGGTCGGCGAGTCCTTCGGTCGCCATGCCGAAGACGTCCAGCGGGGCGGCGTCGCTGAGGGCGGGCAACAGATCGGTGCCGGTGTGGCGCCCGCGTCGGATCGGTTCGTTGACGACGACGGCGGCGCGGGTCAGCTCCCCGGTGTAGCGGTGGCCGGGGTCGACGATGCCGTGCTCGATGACGGTGGTGGGGGCGCGGCCGCTGTCCCAGAAGAGCCGGTTGAAGTGGGTGACGTGGACGAGGGTGAGGTCGTCGCGGTCGGCGCAGGGGTGGCGGGTGCCGGGGACGTCTCCCTCCGGCGCGTTGTGCTCCAGGTAGACGGCGGGCACGTCGCGCCCGGGGCGGCGGCCGCCGAGCCAGCGCCGCGCCAGCTCGGCCTCGTGGGGCCGCTGGAGGACGATCAGGTCCACGGGGGCGTCCCGCAGCTCCTCCGGGGTGACCTCGGTGACCGTGTCGGGCCAGGTGTAGGTGCGGGCCCGGCCGCGTCCGTCCGGGCCCCGGCCGGGGAGGACGGGGACCAGGTAGCGGTGCGGGCCCTGGACGAAGGCCGTGGTCCAGGAGCCGTGCACATGCCATAGGAGGACGTTCATTCGGGCTCCTTACGGTCGTCGTCGGCTCCGCCCGGCGCCGGCAGCGCGGCCACGGCGGCGAGCACCTCGGCGTCGGTGACGGAGTCCAGGCAGGGGTGGCCCGGCACGGGGCAGACCCGGGCGCGGCTGCCCGCGCACGCCGCGTCCTGGCGGCCCAGCAGCCGGTGCGGCACCCGGTAGGGGGCCCAGCGCTCGGCGGGGACGACGGGCGCGAAGAGGCAGACGACCGGGGTGCCGACCGCGGCGGCCAGATGGGAGGGCCCGGTGTTCCCGGTCACCACCACGTCGGCGCCCGCGAGCACTCCGGCCAGTTCGGGGAAGGAGGTGCGGCCGCCGAGGTCGAGGGCGATGCCGTCGGCGATGTCGGCCGTCAGCTCCTTCTCGGCCGGGCCGCCGGTGACCACCACGCGGTGGCCGGCCTCCTCCAGCGCGGCCACCGCCCGGGCGGCCCGCGCGGGGCTCCAGGCGCGGGCGGGCACGGCGGCGCCGGGGTGGACCACCACATAGGGGTCGGTGCCGGTGAGCGGGGCGGTGTCGGGCAGCGCGGTCAGGGCCAGCCCGCCCTCGTCGCCGGGCGGGAGGGCGAAGCCGGACGCCTCGGCCAGGTCGAGCGCGGCCCGCGCCTCGTGGCGGTGGGGCGCGCGCCGGTGGCGCAGGTCCAGCAGGGTGCCGGGGTAGTGCTCGCTGTCGGCGGCGGCCCAGGGGATTCCGGCCAGCTTCAGCAGCAGTGCGGCGGGCAGCGGGCTCTGGTGATACGAGGAGAGGATCAGCGCGCGGTCGAAGCGGCGGGCGGCCAGGCGGTCCACGAGGGCGTCGATGAGCTCGCGGCGCACCGGCGGAGCCTCGAAGCCCACCCAGGGCGCGTCATGGACCAGCACCTCGTCGACGCCGGGCAGCATCCGGGCGGCGGGCTCGCCGAGCGGGCCGCACAGCATCGCGGTGTACGCCGACCCGGCGGCCACCGCCCGTACGGCGGGCCCGGCCAGCAACACGTCTCCCGCGCTGTCGAGCCGCACGACGAGGGTGCGCGGACCGGTGTGGCGGGCGCTCATGGGGCGTCTCCCGCCCCGACGGGCAGCCCCCGTACGGCCGTCAGGAGATCCGGTGCGGTCCGTGCGGCGTCCGCGATCTCCTCCGGGCGGGTCACCGCGCCGGGGACGAGGACGCCTCGGGCGCCCGCCGCGCGGGCCGCCGCCAGGTCCGCGCCGATGTCGCCGAGGACGACGGCCCTGCGCGGGTCGGTGCCCAGCGCCGCGCACGCGGCGTGGATCAGCCCGGGGGCGGGCTTGCGGCACCCGCAGCGGTCGGCGGGACCGTGGGGGCACACCGCCCAGATGTCGAAGGGTCCCAGCAGCTCCTCGACCCGCCGCATCACGGCCTCGACCACGCCGGGGGTGAGCAGACCGCGGGCGACGCCCGACTGGTTGGTGACCACCCCGACCGGGACGCCCCACTCCCGTACCGCGTCGACCGCGGCCCTGGCGTGCGGCATGAGCCGCACCCGGGCGGGGTCGCCGTTGTAGGGGACGTCCTGGATCAGCGTGCCGTCCCGGTCGAAGAGCACGGCGCCCGGAAGTCCCCGCCGGACGGGTGCGCGGCGGCGGGCGGGACGGTCACCCGCGGTGAACAGCCACGGCGCCCCTTCCGGGGCGAATGGGATCTTCGGTGCAGAAGCGGCGAACACGGACACCGAGTAGCCCAGACGGTCAATCACCAAACGCGACCAAGCGCTACCCATGCCCCAGGCTCCTCGCGCGCCCGGCCGCCGACCGCCCGAACGCGGCGGCCGCGCGGTGCCGCACCAGCCCCGCCAGCCAGTGCGCGGTGGCCACGGGCGGGATGACGGCGCTGGTCACGGCCATCGTGGCGAGCTCGTCCGGGGTGCGCGGCCCGGGGCGGATCCGGGCCAGGGCGAATTCGGCGGTTCCGGCCAGCCACAGCGCCGTGCCCACCGCGGCCGCCCGCCGCCGGCCCGCCAGGGCACCGGTCAGGGCGGCGGCAGCGGCCGCCGCGATGGCCAGATGGCGGGGCAGCCGGCCGCGCGGGGCGCCCGCCCGGTCCCGCCAGCCGCGGCCGTGGACCTTGGCCATCAGCACGTCGTCCGCGTTCCCCGCCTGGGTGCGCACCGACACCCAGCGGTCCGCCGGGCGCACCGGATGGACCGTGGTCCGCGATCCCCGCTCCAGCCGCCACCCGGCGGCCATGACCCGCAGCGCCAGGTCGGCGTCCTCCCGGAAGGCGCGCGGAAACCGCTCGTCGAAGCCGCCCACCGCAGCCAGCGCGGCCCTCCGGTACGCCATGTCGGCGGTGATCCAGCGGGCGGAGGCCAGCCCCGCGGTGTTGCGCTCCCAGTCGGTGGGCCCGCGGTCCTCCGGCAGTGGAACGGTGATCCGCGCCTGGACCCCGCCGGTGCCGGGATCGGCCGCCGCCAGATCGGCGGCGAGGTCGTCCGCCCAGGTGGGGCCGGGGACCACATCGTCGTCGAGGAAGACCGTCCAGGGCTCGGGGGCGGCCCGCCAGCCGATGTTGCGCGCGGCGGCCGGCCCGGCGGCGCAGCCGGGCGCGATCTCCACCAGGGGGGCGAGCTCGGCGGGGATGTCGGCGGGCAGCGGGGTGCAGTCCTCCAGCGGCCGGTCGTCGACGAGGACGACCCGCCGGGGCGCGGGACCCTTGGCGTCGGCGAGCGCCCGCAGGGTCACGGAGAGACTGGGGCGGCCCAGCGTCGGGATGACCACGGCGTACTCGGGCCCTTCGGTCCGCTCTCCGCTGTCCGTCATGCCTGGCTCCTCCCATGGCGGGGATCGGTGCGTGTCATGTGCGATAGGCGGGGGTCGGTGCGTGTCATGTGCGATGGGCACGGGCCGGTGCGGCTCATAGGCGATACGGGCCTCCGCGTCAGGCCCCCTCGGGCGCGGCCGTGTCCGGACGGCCGCCCGCGAAGAAGGCGCCACGGCGGATCACGAACGGCCCGATCGCCAGCAGGTCGACGGGGGCCGAGCCGAAGCACTCCAGGGCGTCACGCGGATCGTCGACCATCGGCCGGCCCGAGGTGTTGAGGCTGGTGTTGACGACCACCGGCAGCCCGGTGCGGCGTTCGAACGCGCTCAGCAGACGGGCCACCAGCGGTTCGTCGGCGGAATCGACGGTCTGGATGCGGGCCGTGCCGTCCACGTGCACCACGGCCGGGATACGGTCCCGCCATTCCGGCGCGACCTCGTGCACGAAGAGCATGTACGGGCTGGGCAGCGGGCCGTCGAAGATCTCGGCCGCGCGCTCGGCGCGCACCATCGGGGCGACCGGCCGGAACTGCTCCCGCCCCTTGACGTCGTTGAGCCGTTCGAGGTTTCCCGAGCGGCCGGGGTGGGCGAGCAGCGAGCGGTGGCCCAGCGCCCGGGGCCCGTACTCGGAGCGCCCCTGGAACCAGGCGACGATCGCGTCGTCCGCGAGCGCCTCGGCCACCGTCTCGGCCACATCGGCCGGGCGCTCGTAGGGCACCGCGGCCGTCTTCAGCCATGCCTCCAGCTCGGCGTCCGACCAGCGGCGCCCGAGGTCGGCCCCGGCCATCGGTTCGGGCCGTTCGCCGCCCTGTGCGCACAGGTGCAGGGCGCCGCCGAGCGCGGTGCCCGCGTCCCCTGCGGCCGGCTGGACCCAGACCCGGTCGAACGGGCCCTCGCGGGCGATACGGGAGTTGGCCACGCAGTTCAGCGCCACTCCCCCGGCCAGGGTCAGCACCCGGTCATGGGTGCGCGCGTGCAGCCAGCGCACCAGGTCCAGCAGGGTCTCCTCCAGACACGCCTGGGCGCTCGCCGCGAGATCGGCGTGCGGCTGCGACCACGCCTCGCCGGGGCGCAGCGGGGGGCACAGCTCGGCCCAGGGCACCCCGGTGGCGTGGAAACCGCCGTCGCCGGTGGCGTACACAAACCGCCGCAGCTCGTCCAGCATCCGCGGAGTGCCGTAGGCGGCGAGGGCCATCACCTTGTACTCGTCGCTGGAGCGCAGGAAGCCCAGGTGTTCGGTGAGTTCCTCGTAGACCAGCCCCAGGGAGTGGGGCAGCTCCTGGCCGTGGAGCGGCTCCAGCCGGTCGCCGACACGGCGCGCCGCGAGATGCGAGGTGGTCTCGCCACGTCCGTCGAGGACGAGGACGGAGCTGGTGTCGGCGCCGGGCGCGGCGAGCGCGCCGGAGGCGGCGTGCGCCATGTGGTGGGGGACGAACCGCACGGCGTCGGAGTCCAGTCCGGGCAGGGCGGTACGCAGGAAGCCGGGGGCCTCGCGGGCGTAGGTGAGCCGCAGGTGGTCCCAGGGGTCGTCCAGGCCCATGGACGCGGCGGGGCGGGCGAGGGCGGGGTCGAAGGAGTAGGCGACGGCGTCCAGGTCCTCGGGGCGCAGCCCCGCCTGCTCCAGGCACCAGGCCGCCGCCTTCTCCGGGAGCTCCCAGGCGGAGAACGGCACCGGCCGTTTGCCGTGTTTGCGCCGGGAGAACCGCTCCTCCTCGGCGGCGGCGACGGTACGGCCGTCGACGACCAGGGCGGCGGCCGGGTCGTGGAAGAGGGCGTTGATGCCGAGGATGCGCATGGGCGTGACCTTTCGGCGGCCCGGGGCCGCGGCGGAAGGGGGCGTGAAGGCGGTTGGGAGAGGGGGTCAGGCGGCCTGGCGGCGGAACCAGTCGATGGTGCGGGCCAGCCCCTCGTCGGCGGGGACGGCCGGTGCCCACTGGAGCTTGCCGCGGGCGAGGGTGATGTCCGGGCAGCGGACGGCGGGATCGTCGGTGGGGCGGCCGATGAACTCGACGGCGGAGCGCGAACCGGCCAGTTCGATGATCTTGTGGGCGAGGTCCAGCATGGTGATCTCGTCCGCGTTGCCGATGTTGACCGGTCCGAGGAGTTCGGATCCGGCCATGGCGAGGATGCCGCGCACGGTGTCGTCGATGTAGGCGAGCGAGCGCGTCTGGCTGCCGTCGCCGGTGACCGTGAGGGGCTCATCGGCCAGCGCCTGCCGGATGAAGGTGGGCACGGCCCGTCCGTCGTGTCCGCGCATTCGCGGCCCGTAGGTGTTGAACAGCCGCACGATGCCGGCATCCGTGCCGTTCGTCCCGGCCTCGGCGCAGGTCAGGGCCTCGCCGAAGCGCTTGGCCTCGTCGTAGACGCTGCGCGGTCCGACCGGGTTGACATTGCCCCAGTAGCGCTCGTTCTGCGGATGCTGCTGCGGGTCGCCGTACGCCTCCGAAGTGGAGGCCAGCACGAAGCGCGCCTGGTGGCAGCGGGCCAGGGCCAGTGCGTTGCGGGTGCCGAGGCTGCCCGTCTCCAGCGTGTGCAGCGGCAGCCGCAGATAGTCGGTCGGGGAGGCGGGGGACGCGAAGTGCAGGACGAGATCGGCGGGCCGCTTCACCTCGAACGGCTCGGTGACATCGGCATGCTGAAGGGTGAAGCCGGGCCGGTCCATCAGATGGGCCACGTTGTCCGGGGTTCCGGTGCAGAAATCGTCCACACAGGTCACGGCCGTGCCCTGGTCGAGAAGCGCCGCGCACAGATGCGAACCGACGAAGCCGGCTCCCCCGGTGACCACGGCGTGCGACCAGGTACGGACGGGGACGACGGAGTCGGATCGCTCCATGGGCCCCTCCCTTCCTTCGCGTTGGGTCCCACCCCAGTACCCGCGACAAAAGGAAGCAATCAGGGCATATCGCCCCCTTACGGGGTCAACCGATGGGGGAGAGGTCTTCGTGCGGCACCGGCGCGGCAGCCCGTTCCGCGGCGGCGGGCCCGACGGGAGCGACGGTGGCGGGCACGCGGCGGGAAGCGGTGCGGCGGGCGTGCACCAGCGCGCCCGCGACGATGACCGCCGCGATGATCAGCCCACCGGTCACCAGGGCGCCGCGCGGCCCCGCCCACTCCATGAGCAGGCCCAGCAGGGGCGGACCGGCCAGGCCCCAGGCGGTCTCCGCGGTGCGCCACACACCGAGCACCCGGCCGCGCATCCCGGGCGGCGGGTCGGTCTGGAGCACCGTGGTGCCGGCCGTGTCGGAGACCGACTCGGCCACCGCCATCGGGGCCACCAGCACCAGCAGCGGGATCAGCCCCGGCGACAGCCCGGCCAGCGCCTGGAGCAGCGCCCCGGCGGCGGCGAGCGCGCCCACCATCCGCACCGACGGCCGCTGCATCCGCCCCGCGAGGACCGCGCCCGCGATCCCGCCCACGGCCAGGACGGTGGCCACGGTCCCGAAGTCCTCGGAGCTCCCCGCCAGCGGGCCGGTGACCAGGACCGCCAGGGTCAGTCCGTAGTTCCGGCCGAAGACGGCGCTCACCGCCGTGATCACGGTGAGGGCGACCAGACGCGGCCGCTTCACGAAGAAGCCCAGCCCGTCGCGGGCACCGGCACCGGAGAACCGGTCCCGGCGCGCGGTGGGCGGGCCCGTGGCGGTGGCCGCGCCCGGGTGGGGGCGCAGGAAGGGGATGACGGCCGCGACACACAGGAACGACAGCCCATTGACGGCGTAGGCGGACGCGGTACCGAGCGTGCCCACCGCGACACCCGCGCAGGCCACGCCGATGAGCCGGCCGGCGCTGCTGACGACGGAGCCCAGGGCGATCGCCGAGGGGACGTCGTCGGGCGGCACCAGATCGTTGCCGAGCAGGGCGCAGGCGGGCGCGTCCACGGTGGCGACGAGACCGGTCACCGCGGCGAGCACCATCAGCGAGACCACGTTGAGCAGGTCGAACGCGACCAGGGCGGCCGTGACGAAGGCGACGAGGCCCAGTACCGCCTGGCTGACGGCCGCCGTGAGCTTGCGCGGCCACGCGTCCACCGCCGCTCCGCCGAGCAGCCCCATGAGCAGCCCGGGGGCGGCCTGCACGGAGAGGGAGAGCCCGGTGGTGGCGGCGGAGCCGGTGATGTGCAGCACCAGCAGGTTCTGCACGGTCAACTGCATCCAGGTGCCGACATTGGACACCAGGTTCGCCGCCGACCACCACCGCATGGCCCCGTGGCGCAGACTGCGCCACGGGGTGCGTGTGCCCCGCTCCGGGGAGCGGGGCCTGGGTATGAGGGGCGGCAGGGAGGTGGTCATGGCGAGGTCAGGCCGGTTTCCGGTTACGGGGCAGAAGCGGAGAGGGCCCGTATCCGGGGCCCGGCTGACACGGGTTGCCGTACGTCAGCGACGACCCATGCTCACAGACGGCTCTCCAGGACGCGGAATCCGCCCGGGGTGGCTTTCCTCACAAACGGGCGTATGCCCTGCTCAGAGCGGAGGTAAGGGACGCTTCCGGGCCCGGCGCACCGCAGTGGCGGGGATCGCCTACGCGGCCGTCGCGCGCCGCACCCCGTAGGCCGCGGCGCCCAGGGCCAGCACCGCCGCGCCGGAGACCACCGAGGAGAGGGGCAGCGCGAAGGCCAGCAGCAGACAGCCGGCCAGGCCGAGCCCCGGCACGATCCGCGGTGGGCGGCCCTCGGCGGGGGTGAGGGTCCAGGCGGCGGCGTTGGCGACGGCGTAGTAGGCCAGCACCCCGAACGAGGAGAACCCGATCGCGCCGCGCAGATCCACCGTCGCCGCCAGGACCGCCACCACCGCGCCCACGGCCAGTTCGGCACGGTGCGGCACCGCGAACCGGGGGTGCACGGCGGCCAGCGCGGGCGGTAGGTGCCGGTCCCGGGCCATGGCCAGGGTGGTCCGGGAGACGCCCAGGATCAGCGCGAGCAGCGACCCCAGCGCGGCCACCGCGGCACCCGCCCGCACCACCGGCGCCAGCCCCGGGAGGCGGGCGGCGCGCACGGCGTCGGCCAGCGGGGCGCCCGCCGCGCCCAGCCCGCCGCTGCCCAGCACGGTCAGCACGGCGACCGCGACCGCCGCGTAGACGGCCAGGGTGATGCCGAGCGCGAGGGGGATGGCGCGGGGGATGGTCCGCGCCGGGTCGCGGACCTCCTCGCCGAGGGTGGCGATACGGGCGTAACCGGCGAAGGCGAAGAACAGCAGGCCGCCCGCGCGCAGCACCCCGCCGAGGGTGGCGTCGCCGCCGATCTCCAGCCGCGCGGTGTCCGCCTCGCCGGAGGTGAGGAGGGCGACGACCACGGCCGCGAGGACCGCGAGCACGACGGCCACGATCGCCCGGGTCAGCCAGGCGGCCTTGTGCACGCCCACGTAGTTGACGGCCGTCAGCGCCACCACGGCCGCCACCGCCACCGCGTGTGCCTGGGCGGGCCAGACGTAGGAGCCGACGGTCAGGGCCATCGCCGCGCAGGAGGCGGTCTTGCCGACCACGAACCCCCAGCCGGCCAGATACCCCCAGAAGTCGCCCAGCCGCTCACGGCCGTAGACATAGGTGCCGCCCGACCGCGGATAGCGGGCGGCCAGCCGCGCGGAGGAGGTGGCGTTGCAGTACGCCACCACTCCGGCGGCCACCAGGCCGAGCAGCAGCCCCGTCCCCGCCTCCCGCGCCGCGGGCCCGAGCGCGCCGAAGATGCCCGCGCCGATCATCGACCCCAGGCCGACCACGACCGCGTCGAAGACCCCGAGGCGCCGCCGCAACTCCCCCGGTTCGGCAGGGGTGTTCGCCGTGTCCCCCATCATTCAGCCCCCGCCCGTGCCGAGGCCGGGCGCGGTCGGCGGCGCGGGTGTGGGCCGGTGACCGGTCCGAGGGCGCGCGGCAGCGGGCGTTGGCGGGAGACGGCGGAGCGCATGTGCTCCAGTATGGTGCCGGGTTTCGGCCACCGGCCGCGCTCCGGTCTTCCCCGCTCGACACCGGGCGGGCCGAGCGGGGTCCGGCCCTCGCCCGCCGCTCTACGATGGGGGCATGCCGGTCAGCGAACCTTCCTCAACTGCGACCCGGTCGCATACGCATCCCAGCGGCGCGGCGCAGTTCGCCACGGCCGCCAATGTCTTCTCGCTGCTGTCCGACCCGACCCGGCTGCATCTGGTGTGGTCCCTCGCCCGGGGCGAGGCCGATGTCAATACCCTCACCGAGGCCAGCGGCGCGGCCCGCCCGGCGGTCAGCCAGCATCTGGCCAAGCTCCGGCTGGCCGGGCTGGTCCAGGTGCGCAAGGAGGGCCGCCGCTCGGTGTACTCCCTCCACGACGGCCATCTGCGCCGACTGGTCACCGAGGCCGTCAACCACGCGGACCACATGGTCACCGGGGCCCCGCCGCACGACTGAGCCCGAGCCGTCCGCGGAGGGCATTCACGCGGCGTGGTGGGCCAGCAGCCGGTGCGGGTCCTCCGCGCCCGGCCCGGGGGCCGGATCGGTGTGCACCAGGGCGGCGGTCAGCCGGGGAACCGCGTGGCGGAGGGCGTGTTCGGCCCCGACCGCCACATCGTGCGCCGCCCGCAGTTCCAGGCCGCCGTCCACCTCGACCGTGACCTCGGCGCGCAGCCGGTGGCCGATCCAGCGCATCCGCAGTTCGGTCACGCCGAGCACTCCGGGAACCTCGCGCAGGGCGGCCTCGCCCGCGTCGATCACCGCCGGATCGACGGAGTCCATCAGCCGCCGGAACACCTCGCGCGCCGCGTCCTTGAGGACGAGCAGGATGGCGGCGGTGATGGCCAGGCCGACGATCGGGTCCGCGGACCGCCAGCCGAGCGCCGCGCCGCCCGCGCCCAGCAGCACCGCCAGGGAGGTGAAGCCGTCGGTGCGGGCGTGCAAACCGTCGGCGACCAGGGCCGCGGAGCCGATCCGGCGCCCGACCCGGATCCGGTGGCGGGCCACCCATTCGTTGCCGATGAAGCCGAGGACCGCCGCGACCGCGACGACGCCCGGATGGGACATGGCGCGCGGGTGCAGCAGCCGCTCCACCGCCTCGTACGCGGCCAGGGCCGCCGAGGCGGCGATGGTCAGGACGATGACGATCCCGGCCAGGTCCTCGGCCCGGCCGTAGCCGTAGGTGAACCGGCGGTTCGCCGCGCGGCGCCCCAGGACGAACGCCACGCCGAGCGGCAGCGCGGTCAGCGCGTCGGCGGCGTTGTGGACGGTGTCGCCCAGCAGCGCCACCGAGCCGGACAGCACGACGACCGCGGCCTGGAGGACCGCGGTGGCGCCGAGGACGGCGAGGGAGAGCCACAGGGCGCGCATGCCCTCGGCCGAGGACTCCAGCGCGGAGTCGACCTTCTGCGCCGACTCGTGGGAGTGCGGTCTCAGCAGATGCGCGAGCCGGTGCCGGCGGTGGTGGTGCCGGTGTCCGTGGTGATGGGACTCCATGCCGCCATTATGTGCATACACGCGCACGCATGCACCCGTTGAGCGGGGGAAGACTTCACCGAACCGCTCCGGACCACGAAAAGCACCGGCCTTGCCAATGTTTTGGCAAGCATTGACAAGGTTGCGCAACGGTGAAGACCATGCCACATGCCGTTCATCCACCCCACCCCGTCCCACCGGTAACGGGCTGCCATGGCCCCCACCCTGACCGACGTCGCCAAGGGCGCGAATGTCGCGCTGTCCACGGCGTCCCGGGCGTTCAGCGACCCCGGCCGGCTCGGCCCCCGGACCCTGCGCAAGGTGCTGACCGTCGCGCAGGAACTGGGGTACGAACCACCCGTGGCGCGCACCACCGAGAGCGCCACCGGAACCCGGGCCGAGACCGCCACCGTCGCGCTCGTCGTCCCCGATATCGCCAACCCCGTCTTCGGCGCCTTCGTCAAGGCCGCACAGGGCGAGTGCCGGCACCGCGGGCACACCGTCGTCCTCGCCGACACCGACCTCGACCCGGACCGTGAGCGCGAGGTCCTCGCACATCTGCGGGAGCGGGCGGACGGCCTGGTCGTGTGCTCTCCCCGGCTGGACGCGGACGATGTGCTCGACATCTGCGGCCGCGCCCCCGCCGTACTGGTCAACCGCGAAACATCCGGCACGGACTGTGTGCTCGCCGACGCCGCCCACGGAATGCGCCAGGCCGTGGAGTACCTCGCCGCCCTCGGACATCGGCGGATCGCCTACGTCCAGGGCATGCGGCGCTCCTGGTCCAACGCCCACCGCGTCGACCTCATCCGCGCCGAGACCGAACGCGCAGGACTGGCACTGGAGTTGCTCGGCTGGCAGTCCGAGACGGTGGCGGGCGGCACCGCCGCCGCCGCGAGCGTCATGGCCTCCGGTGCCTCCGCCGTCATCGCCCACAACGACCTGATGGCGTTCGGCGTACTGACCGGCGCCCGGGCGCTGGGGCTGAGCGTGCCCGGGGACCTCAGCGTCATCGGGTTCGACGACATCCCCTTCGCGGAAGTCTCCCAGCCGTCCCTGACCAGCGTCGCCGTGCCCATGGCCCGCGCCGGGGCGCTCAGCCTCCAGATGCTGGGGCAGGTCCTCGCGGGCGAACGGCAGATCCCGCGCACCCACCGGCTGCCCACACAGCTCATCGTGCGCGACTCCACCGGCCCCACCACCAAGGACCCCTCATGACCACCGACCCCCTGACCGTGGTGGTCGCCGACCCCAACCTCGCCCCGCTGCGCACCGAGTTCGAGGCCGCCCTCCCCCAGGGCACGGTCGTCCACTGGCCCGACCCCCGGCACACCGAGGCGGTCGAAGCCGCCATGGCGGACGCGGACGTCCTCGTCTCCGGCCGGTGCACCGCCACCATGGCCGCGGCCGCCACCCGGCTCCGGCTGGTCCACGCCGCCGGAGCCGGAACGGACAACATCGACATCGCCGCGCTGGCGCCGGGCACCCAGGTGGCGAACACCTTCCACCACGAGAACGCCATCGCCGAATACACCGTGTCCGCCACGATCCTGATGCGCCGTGGCTTTCTGCGCCAGCACACCGCGCTGCGCCGGGAAGCGCACTGGGACTCCCCCGCCCATGACCCGCGGGCCCCCTGGCCGCAGGACCTGACCGCCGCCACCGTCGGATTCGTCGGCTTCGGCCACATCGGGGCCCGCTGCTGGCGGCTGTTCCAGGCGTTCGGCGCCCGGGGCATCGCCGTCACCCGACGCGGGGACCTGGACGCGGCCGGCCACGGACTGCTGTGGGCCGGGGCGGTCAAGGACCTCGACACCCTGCTGGAGAGCTGCGACGCCGTCGTGGTGTCCGTACCGCTCACCAAGGACACCACCGGGCTGATCGGCACGGCCGAGCTGTCCCGGATGCGCCCGGACGCGGTCCTGGTCAACGTCGGCCGTGGCCCCGTCGTGGACGAGGACGCGCTGTACGAGGCGCTGCGCGGCCGCACCATCGGCGGCGCCGCGATCGACGTCTGGTACCGGTACCCGGCCGACGGCCACACCGCCACCCCCGCCAAGCACCCCTTCGACACGCTGGACAACGTGCTGATGACCCCACACTCCTCCGGCCTCACCCGCCAGACCTTCGTCCACCGCACCACCGACATCACCGCCAACATCCGCCGGCTCGCCACGGGCGAACCGCTCCACAACGTGGTGGCGGTGGCCCCGTGACGACGACCGACACCATCACCGACGTCGACGTCCTCGTCACCAGCCCGGGGCGCAACTTCGTCCTCCTCAAAATCACCACCGCGGACGGCGTCACCGGCTGGGGCGACGCCACCCTCAACGGCCGCGAACTCGCCGTCGCCTCCTACCTCCGCGACCACCTCGCACCCCTCCTCATCGGCCGCGACCCGGCCCGCGTCGAGGACACCTGGCAGTACCTCTACCGCGGCGCCTACTGGCGGCGCGGACCGGTGACCATGACCGCCATCGGCGCGGTGGACACCGCACTGTGGGACATCAAGGGCAAGACCACCGGACAGCCCGTCTACCAGCTGCTGGGCGGCGCGGTCCGCGACCGCGTCCTCGCCTACACCCACGCCACCGGCTGGGACCTCCCCCAGCTGCTGGAGTCCATCGAGGTACGGCGGGACCGCGGCTTCCGCGCCGTACGGGCCCAAAGCGGCGTCCCCGGCCTGGACTTGGTCTACGGAGTCAGCAGGAACGGCACCGGATACGAACCGGCCGGCCGGGGCGCCGCCCCCGTCGAGGAGACCTGGGACACCGACGCCTACCTCCGCCACATCCCCCGCATCCTCACCCGGATCCGCGAACACGTGGGCCCCGAGCTGAAACTGCTCCACGACACCCACCACCGGCTCACCCCCGGCGAGGCCGCCCGGCTCGGCCGCGCCCTGGAACCGGCGGACCTCTTCTGGCTGGAGGACGTCACCCCCGCCGAGAACCAGGAGGTGCTGCGGCACATCCGCCGCCACACCACCGTCCCACTGGCCATCGGCGAGGTGTTCAACACCGTCTGGGAGTGCCAGACACTGATCACCGAGCAGCTGATCGACTACATCCGCACCTGTGTCAGCCACGCGGGCGGCATCAGCCACCTGCGGCGCATCGCCACCCTCGCCGACCTCTGGCAGGTGCGGCTCGGACCGCACGGCCCCTCGGACATCTCCCCCGTCGCCCTCGGCGCCTCACTCCACCTCGGCCTGGCCACCCCCAACTTCGCCATCCAGGAGTACATGGGCTACGAACCCCTGGTCCACGAGGTGTTCCGGCACGCCTGGAGCTACGCCGACGGCCACCTCCATCCCGGCGACGCACCCGGCATCGGCGTCGAGATCGACGAGGAACTCGCCGCCCGCCACCCCTACGAACCCGCCTATCTGCCGGTCGCCCGACGGCTCGACGGCTCGATGACGGACTGGTGACACCGATGCCCCACCCCCTCCCCCGCCTCCGCCTCGCCACCACCCCCGCGGCCGCCCGCACCCTCCCCCAACCACCCACCGAAACCGGCATCGTCCACCTGGGCCTCGGCAACTTCCACCGCGCCCACCAGGCCGTCCACACCGCCACCGCCCTGCGCCACACCGACGGCCCCTGGGGCATCCTCGGCGTGGCCAGCCACTCCGCCACCGTGGCACGGGCGATGCGCGACCAGGAGATGGCCTACACCGTCGTGGAGATCTCCCCCGACGACACCCGCGTCACCGTCCCCGCCGTGCACACCGGCGCCCTGGTCGCCACCGAGCAGCCCGACCACCTCCTCGACGCCCTCGCGGCACCCGCCACGGCCGTCATCACCCTGACCGTCACCGAACACGGCTACACCTTCTCCCCGCGCACCGGCGGCCTCGACCTCGACGCCCCCGCCGTCCAGGCCGACCTGCGCGGCGATACACCACCACGGACCACCATCGGCCAGATCGTCCGCGGCCTCCAGCGCCGCATGCGCACCCACGCCCGGCCCGTCACCGTGCTCAGCTGCGACAACCTCGTCGGCAACGGAGCCCAGACCAGACGACTCGTCCACGAGTTCACCCAGGCCCTCCCGGCCGCCGAACGCGACGACCTCACGCCCTGGCTGGCATCCGCCGCAACCTTCCCCAACTCCATGGTCGACCGGATCGTCCCCGCCACCACCGACACCTACCGCCACGCCGTCGCCACCCACCTCGGCGTACGCGACACCGTCCCGGTACCGGCCGAACCCTTCAGCATGTGGGTCATGGAGGACCACTTCGCCGCCGGACGCCCGCGCTGGGAGAACGGCGGAGCGCTCTTCACCGACGACGTCGAACCCTACGAACTGCTCAAGCTGCGCCTGCTCAACGGCACCCACTCGCTCATCGCCTACCTCGGCGCGCTGGACGGACGCGAGACCATCCCGGACGCCACCGCCCGGCCGTTCATCACCGAAGCCGCCCGCGCGGTGCTCCACGACGACTACCTGCCGACCCTCACCGTGCCCGCCGACATCGACCCCGACCACTACATCGGACAGCTCTTCGACCGCTGGGCCAACACCGCCCTGGACCACCGCACCCGGCAGGTCGGCTCCGACGGCTCGGTCAAACTGCGCCAACGAGTCCCCGAACCCGCCCTGTTCCACCTGCGGGCCGGACGCATGCCACACCATCTCGCGCTCACCGTCGCCGCGTACCTGTGCTGCGTGGCACCGCGCCCCGGCTTCTCCCCCGGCCCCCACGCCACCGCGATGGCGGACCCGGCCCGGAAGACGCTCGCCACCATCACCGGACGGAGCGCCACCGCCTCCGGGCCGCCCTTCGTCGAGGCCGTCCTGGACAGCGGGCTGCTCGGCGACGGACTGAGCGACCACCCGGACTTCGCCGCCCGGGTCTCCGAGCTGATCGACCTCATCGTCCGCCACGGCCCCGCCGCCGCGGCAGCCGACGCCGCGGGAACCCTCCGGACCCCCGTCCACCCCTGACCCCGTCCCCGCCCCTCCTCCTCTCCCCACTCCCCCGTCCCCTTGTCGCCTGCCCTCCCCACCACCGCTCCGCTGCGTCGATCCGTTCAAGGAGGCATGGATCATGGACAGCAACCCCACCCCCGCCACGGCGCGCCCCCCGTCGCCGACCACCTCCCCCGACCCTTCCACCCCCGCCCAACCACCCGCCGACCCCCGCGCGGTGCGCCGCGCCGCCCTGGCCGGTCTCATCGGCACCGCGCTCGAGCAGTACGACTTCGTCATCTACGGCACCGCGTCGGCGCTGATCTTCAGCGACCTGTTCTTCCCCAACGCCTCACCGTCCGTGGGCATCCTGGCCAGCTTCAGCACCTACGCCGTGGGCTTCGCCGCCCGCCCGCTCGGCGGGCTCTTCTTCTCCCGCTTCGGCGACCGCCTCGGCCGCAAGTGGGTACTGGTGGCGACCCTGCTCCTGATGGGCGGCTCCACCCTCGCCATCGGACTGCTGCCCACCTACAACGAGGTCGGGCTGCTCGCCCCGATCCTGCTGCTCATCTGCCGTATGGGGCAGGGCTTCGGAGCCGGGGCCGAGCAGTCCGGCGGCGCCACCCTGCTCACCGAGACCGCCGCCCCCGGGCGCCGCGGCAGACTGTCCTCCCTCGTCATGACCGGCGCCGCGCTGGGCACCGCCCTGGGCGCGGTGGCCTGGATCCTCGCCCAACGCCTGCCCGACGACGCCCTGATGAGCTGGGGCTGGCGGCTGATCTTCGGCAGCAGCCTCCTCGTGACCGTGATCGCCCTGGTGCTGCGCCGCAAGCTCAACGAGAGCCCGGTCTTCACCGAGCTCAAGGAGCAGCGGGAACGGCCCGCCTCACCGGTGAAGGAGGTCTTCCAGCACGGCCGGAAGCCCATGCTGCTGGCGCTGTTCATGAACTTCGGCGTCAGCACCCAGTCCTACACGTACCAGGTCTTCATGGCCTCCTACCTGGTGTCCAGCGTCGGCGTCGACAAGGAATTCGTCCCCCAGGTGCTGCTGATCGGGGCCCTGTGCGGCGGTCTCGCGGCCATCTGCTTCGGCACGCTCTCCGACCGCCTCGGGCGGCGCCCGGTCTACTCCACCATCGCCGCCGCGCTGGTGCTCCTGCCGGCCCCGACCTTCATCGCGCTGAACACCGGCTCACACGTGGCGATCACCGTGGCCATCGTCATCGGCTTCATCCTGGCCTGCCACGGCTCGGTCGGCGTCCAGATGAGCTACTTCCCCGAACTGTTCGGCAAGCGCTACCGCTACGCCGGCGTCACGCTGGGCCGGGAGTTCTCCTCGCTGATCGGCGGCGGGGTCGCGCCGCTGATCTGTAGCGCGCTCCTCACCGCGTTCTCCGGCTCCTGGATACCGGTCGCCGTCTATATGTCGCTGGTCACGGCGGTCAGCCTGATCGCCACCCGGATGTCCCCGGAGACCCTCGACCGCGATCTGAACACCGCGGCCGACAGCACAGAGCAGGTGCGCCGGTGAGTTTCTAGCAGGTTCCGCAGGGCAGCGGCGCCGTCTCCCGCGCGTTCTTGATCGCACGGTCAGTCGGCGCCGCTGCCCGCCTGAAGCGTGCTGCTTGGCACACTATTTCAGCCGTCGAGGCGAAGATCACCGTCGACTGGCGGCACGAAGAAACCGGCCACCTCCGCGTCCGTGACCTCGGCGAGAGCCGCCGGGGACCAGCGGGGGCGGCGGTCCTTGTCGATCACCTGGGCGCGGATGCCCTCGATGAGGTCCGGGCGGTACAGGGCCGCGCAGGAGACGCGGTACTCCTGCTCCATGACGCGCTCCAGCGAACCGAGCGCCCGGGCCCCGCGGACGGCGGCCAGCGTGACCTTCAGCGCGGTGGGGGACTTGGCGAGGAGGGTCTCGGCGGTCTCCTTGGCGGCCGGTTCCCCGACGGCCATCAGCCGGTCCACGATCTCCTCGACGGTGTCCGCCGCGTAGCAGTGGTCGATCCACTCCCGCCGGCCGTCCAGGGTCCCGGCCGGGGCCTCGACCGCGTACCGGGGCAGGACGTCCGCCACCGGCTCCGCGGCCAGGTCCCGGGTCAGCGCGGGCAGCTGTTCGGAGGGGACGACATGGTCGGCCAGCCCGCAGCGCAGGGCGTCGGCGGCGCCCACCGACGCCCCCGTGAGCGCCAGGTGCGTGCCCAGTTCGCCCGGTGCGCGGGCCAGCAGATGGGTGCCGCCGACGTCCGGTACGAAGCCGATCGTGGTCTCGGGCATGGCGACCAGGGAGCGCTCGGTGACGATCCGCACACCGCCGTGGGCCGAGACCCCGACACCGCCGCCCATCACGATGCCGTCCATCAGGGCCACATACGGCTTGGGGTAGCGGGCGATCCGGATGTTGAGCGTGTACTCGTCGCGCCAGAACGCCCGCGAGGCCGCGCCGCCGCCCGCGGTCACGTCCTGGTGGATCAGGCGGATGTCGCCGCCCGCGCACAGCCCGCGCTCCCCCGCCCCGTCGATCACCACGGTCTCGACGGCCGGGTCCCGCTCCCAGGCGGTGAGGGCCTCGGCGATCCGGGTCACCATCGGATGGGTGAGGGCGTTGAGGGCGCGGGGCCGGTTGAGGGTGAGATGTCCGGCGCGCCCCTCGACGCGCGTCAGCACGGCGTCGTCGTCGGTCACGCGATCGGTCACGGAGTCGGTCACGAGGTGTTCGTTCCTTCCGGCGTCTGGTGCGTTCGCGGATCAACGGCGATCCGTCACCGCCGATCCATCACCGCCGATCCTCTCAACGGGCCCCCGGCCCGCCGCAGCCGCGCCCCCGCCGGGCCGGGCGGCACACCACCCGCGGCACAAAACCCTCTGGACACCCGCCACCCCGCCGGGGAGGGTTGGCGCAGCCCCCACCCCTGACCCCACGAGGACCCGTCTGATGAGTGCTCATCCGCTGCCCACCAGCACCCCCGCCGCCGAGGGCGTGGACGCGCGGGGCGTCCACGCCTTCCTCGACGCCGTCGAGGGCGCGCCGGACATCGAGCCGCACAGTCTGATGATCCTGCGCCACGGCCGGCTGATCGCCTCCGGCTGGTGGGCGCCGTACACCGCCGAGCGGCCGCATCTGCTCTACTCCCTCAGCAAGAGCTTCACCTCCACGGCGGCGGGGCTGGCCGTCGCCGAGGGGCTGCTGGACCTCGACGCCCCCGTGATCTCGTACTTCCCCGAGTTCGAGGCGGAGATCACCGACCCGGGCAGCCGTGCCATGCTCGTACGCCATGTCGCGTCCATGGCCAGCGGCCACCTCGAGGAGACGATGGAGCGGGCGTTCGGCCTGGACCCGGAGGAGCCCGTGCGCGGCTTCCTGCGGCTGCCGCCGGATCGCGCGCCGGGCACCGTCTTCGCGTACAACCAGCCCGCCACGTACACGCTCGCCGCGATCGTCCAGCGGGTGACCGGGCAGTCGCTGACGGAGTATCTGCGGCCGCGGCTGTTCGATCCGCTGGGCATCGGCGAGGCGGCCTGGCTCCAGGTGCCGGCCGGGCGCGACCTCGGCTTCAGCGGGCTGTTCGCGGCCACCGACGCGATCGCCCGGCTGGGGCTGCTGTATCTGCGGGGCGGTGAGTGGGAGGGCGAGCGGCTGCTTCCGGCCGCCTGGGTCGAGGAGGCGACCCGGCTGTGGATCCCGACCGAGGAGCCCATGGCAGGCGGCTCGGGGCCGGACTGGCGGCGGGGGTACGGGCTCCAGTTCTGGATGTCCCGGCACGGGTACCGGGGCGACGGGGCGTACGGCCAGTTCTGCCTGGTGCTGCCCGAGCACGATGTGGTGATCGCCACAACGGCGGACACCGAGCGGATGCAGGCCGTCCTGGACGCGGTCTGGGAGCATCTGCTGCCCGCGTTCGGCGACGCGCCGCTCACCGGCCGCGAGGACGAGGACGCCGCGCTGGAGCGGCGGCTGTCCCGGCTCGCCCTGCCGCCGCTGGCGGCGAAGCCCGCGCCGCTCTCGGACCCCGGCGCCTGGTCGGGTGCGGAGTTCACCCCCGAAGGCGGCGTCTGCGCGGTCCAGCCGACCCTGACGGGGGTCACCGTGGCCGAGGACGGCTCCGGCGGATGGGCCGTCTCGCTCGCCGAGCGTGCCTCCCGGCTGGACCTGGGGTTCGACGGCGCGGGGTGGCGGACGCACACCGGGCCCCAGGCGCCCGTTCCCACGGCGGTCAGCGGGGGCTGGACGGACCCGGACACACTGACCGTGGACATCGCGTTCCTGGAGACCCCGCACCACCTGCTGGTCACCTGCTCCCTCGCGGACCGCGTCTTCACCGCGCGGTGGCGCACGACGCCGCTGCACCGCGGACCGCTGCACGCCATGCGGGCGCCGGGGCCGCGTTGACTCGTTCCGCCCGTCTGACCAAGGTATGGCTCGGGTCCGGACCTCCGGACCCGTACCACCTGCGGCGGATGGCGGAACGAGGCAGAGATGCGCGAGACCGAGGCGACGGGCGGGAACGAGGACCGGGGCGCCGGGAAGGACGCGCCGGACCGGCGGCCGCGCCCGGCGCCGGGTGCGGCATCGGCGGGCGCGATATGGCTGCTGCGCCCCGAAGGGGGTCTCGACCGGCCGGATCACCCCGTGTTCATGGGGACGCGGCAGGTCGGACGGGAGAGACCCGGCGCCGCCGTGATCGTGGACCTCTCACGGGTCCGGGAGATCACGGCGGTGGGTGTGCGGGGGCTGCTGCGCTGTGCCCGCACCCTGTCCGAGGCCGGTGCCCCGCTGCTCCTCGCCGCGGCCACCGACGACGTGGCGCGGCTGCTGCGGACGGTGCTGGTGGACGGCACGATCCGGATGTACGCCACCGTCGAGGCGGCCGTCGCCGCCTGCGGCGGAGCGGCGGCCGGGCCGGAGACCTCCGCGCCGGACGCCTCCACTCGGAACGCCTCCACTCGGAACGCCTCCGCGCCGGACGCCTCCACTCGGGAGGCCTCCGCACCGCACGGCGGCCGGACGGCGCTGCCGGAGGTGATACGGCTGCGCCGGGAGACCGTCGATCTGCGCGCCAAACTGCGCTCGCACCCACTGATCGCGCAGGCGCAGGGCGTTCTGTGGGAGCGCTATCGGCTGCCCGCGGAGGAGACGGCGTTCACCCTGCTCAAGCGCAGCTCACAGGCGCACAATGTGAGACTGCGGACCCTGGCGGCCGCGCTGCTGCGGGTGGCACGGCCCGCCCCCGGCAGTCCGCTGTGGTTCCCGGAGCGCACCCGCGGGGAGGCCCCCGCGCTGCCGTTCCTGCCGGATGTGCGGCCCGGTGAGGTCCATCGCTCCACGGTGGTGAAGCGGGTGCTGCACCGGGCCATGGAGGTGGTGGGCTCCGACATGGGGGACCTCCAGCTGGCGGACCCCGCCGGGCTGCGGATGGAGCAGCACCACGGCCTGGGCAGTGAGTTCATCGACTTCTTCTCCCATGTCGGCGAGGGCGAGACGGCGTGTGCCACGGCGGCGGCCCGGGCCCGGCCGGTGGTGTCGGACATCACCACCGACCGCGTCTTCTCGGACACCGCCCGCGAGGTCATCCTGGCGACCGGCTCCCGCACCGCGCACAGCATCCCCATGACCGGCGCCTCCCGCCAGGTCGTCGGGGTGTTCTCGGTGCATGTGCCCGAGGTCAGACACAGCCTGACCGACGCGGAGACCGCGATCCTGCTCGACCTGGCCACCCGGGCGGGGACGTGGCTGGAGTGGCACGAGCGCACGGTCGTGCTGGACGCGCTCGAAGACCTGCACCGGCGCGCCCTGGCCGCGGCCCGCCGGGCGGCTCCGCGGCGGCCGTCTCTTGGGCCCCCTCCCGGCGGGTACCCGTCGGAGTCCTGACAGCGCTGCTCGGGGCCCGGCGTCGGGAGGACGACCATGGCTGTACCGGCCGCGACCCGCTCCGGCGGCATCCACGCGCCGCCGTGGCTCGGGATCTACCTCAATGACCATCTGGTGGCCGCCACGGCAGCGGTCGGGCTGGCCCGCCGGATGTATCGCAGACACCGGCGCTCGGCCTACGGCGGCGAGCTGGCGAGGCTCACCGCGGAACTCGTCCAGGACCGCAGGGCGCTGCTGTGGTGCATGGCCTCGCTCGACGTCCACGTCCGCCGCGGCAAGCTCCGCGCGTCACGGGCGGCCGAGCGCACGGCGCGGCTGACGCCGGGCAGCCGTCCGCGGCGGCGCACCGGGGTGAACACGCTGGTGGGGCTGGAGGCGCTGCGGATGGGTGTGGAGGGCAAGGCGCTGCTGTGGCGCTCACTGCTCGCGGTGGCCGTCCATGACACCCGGCTGCGGACGGACCGCCTCGCGGAGCTGCTGGAGCGGGCCGGGCAGCAGCTCACCACCCTGGACTCGCTGCACTCCCGGGCCGCATCGGCGCTGATCTCGGCCGAGGGCCCGCAGTAGGCGGCGGACTGGTTCGCCTGCCCCCGCCCGCTTCGGTCGGGCGCCGGTGGGCACTCGGCCACGATGACCGAACTTCCCGGCGCACCCGAGTCGTACTGGATGGACACCGCCCCACCCGGCACCCCCCACCCGGCCCTCACCGAGGACCTGGAGGTCGATGTCGCCGTAATAGGCGCCGGGGTCGCGGGGCTGAGCACCGCGTGGGAGCTGACCCGCGCGGGGCACCGGGTGGCGGTGCTGGAGGCGGACCGGATCGCGGCGGGCGTCACCGGCCACACCACCGCCAAACTCACGGCGCTGCACTCGCTCATCTACGACCGGCTGCGGCGCACCCGTGGGCCGGAAGGCGCGCGGATGTACGCGCGGTCGCAGTCCGACGCCGTCGAGCGGGCCGCGGCGATCGCGGCCGAGCTCGGCATCGACTGCGATCTGGAACGCGTCCCGGCCTTCACCTACACCGAGGACCCGGGGCGCGCGGACACCATGCGCGCCGAGGCGGACGCCGCGAGCGAGGCGGGGCTGCCCGCCTCGTATGTGACCGAGACCGGGCTGCCCTTCCCGGTCGCGGGCGCGGTCCGGGTCGAGGACGGGGCGCAGTTCCATCCGCGCGCCTACCTCCTCGGGCTCGCCGAGGATCTGCGCGCCCGCGGCGGGCGGATCCATGAGCACACCCGCGCCACCCGCCTGGAGGAGGGCGCCCCCTGCCGGGTCACCACGGAGGGCGGGGCGGTGGTGACGGCCGGGGACGTGGTGATCGCCACCCACTATCCGGTGTTCGACCGGGCGCTGCTGTTCGCCCGGCTGTCGCCGCACCGCGAACTCGTCGTGGCCGGGCCCCTGCCCGCCGACCGGGATCCGCGGGGCGCGTACATCACCCCGGACCAGCGGACCCGGTCGGTGCGTACCGCGCCGTACGGCGACGGGCGACGGCTGCTGATCGTGACCGGGGAGAGCTTCACCCCCGGCACCGGGGACACCTCCGAGCGCTTCGAGCGGCTGGCGGACTGGACCCGGGAGCGCTTCCCCGGCGTGGAGATCACCTACCGCTGGGCCGCGCAGGACAACGACCCGACCGACACCGTGCCGCTGGTCGGCCCCTTCCACCCCGGCGCGCGCCACACCTATGTGGCGACGGGCTTCGCGGGCTGGGGCCTGAGCGGCGGCATCATGGCGGGCCGGCTGCTCACGGCGCTCATCGGCGGCGACCGGCCGGAGTGGGCCGGGCTGTACGACCCCCGGCGGCTGGGGACCGCGCTGCGCGAGGCCCCGGCGCTGCTCGGCCACCAGTTCCACGTCGGGAAGCATTTCGTCGGCGACCGGCTGAGCGCCCCGGGGGCGAGCTCGGTCGACCGGATCGCCCCGGGCACCGGGGCCGTGGTCCGCCTGGACGGGCGGCGCCGCGCCGTCTACCGGGACGAGGACGGCACGACTCACGCCGTCTCGGCCCGCTGCACCCATCTGGGCTGTCTGGTGGCGTTCAACGCCGCCGAGCGAGCCTGGGAGTGCCCCTGCCACGGCTCCCGCTTCGGCACCGACGGCCGGGTGCTCCAGGGCCCGGCCAACCAGCCCCTGGAGCGGCACGACATCTGACCCGCGGCGTCCGATCCGCCGCGGGCTCCGTTGGATGAGACACGTACATGGCCCCCGGCGACGGGGGTACACGCCTGGCGTCAACCCGTCGGCTGAGAAAGGACCACGCCGTGCTGATGGCCCACCCGGTCGTCCTTCAGAACCTCATCGAGCAGTACGAGACGCTGCGGATGCTGCACGCCGAATCCGGCGGCACCGAGGTACGCCAGCGGATGGACGATCTCGCCTACACCCTGTGCGTCTCCACCGGGACGCGGGATGTGGACGCCGCCCTCGTCGCCGCCCGGCACCGCCTGCCCGGCGCACGGGTGGAGGACGACTCGGCCCTCACGGCCGGGGCCGGCGCACCCGGCGCCTGAGCCCGCCGCGCCGCCTACCCGCGAAGCCGCCGCCGGATCAGCCCTCGGCCCCCCGCGCCAGCTCGGAGAGGTCCATGGTCTGGTTCGCCGGCGGCGCCTTCACCGTGACCGGCTCGTTGAGGGCCGAGAAGGTGATGGTCATGTCGAGCGGGCCCTTGTCCCCCTCGCCACGGACGCGGAACCGCTTGGTGTGGCCGTCCGGGTCGATCCACATGTCCATGGACAGCCGGTCGACCCCCATCGCCTCGTACGCCTTGAGGTTCTTCTCGCGGCGCTCGCGGGTCGCCGCGTCCTCGTCCTTCAGGCTCGCGCGCATCTGGCCGAGGCCGATGGTGCCCCGGTAGTGCGTGGTGCGCACCCCGTCGATGGTCTCCTCGCCGACCCGCTTCACGTCGTCGGCACCGGAGAGGAAGGCCGACTCGTCGGCCGGGTTCTTGTCGGCCTGGCGGGAGAGCGAGCCGCCGGCCACCGCACCGGCCGCCTTCTCACCCAGCGCCCCGAGGTCCAGCTTGAGCCAGGTCTTGCCGTCCAGCCCGGCGGCGGCCTCCTTGCCCCCGTCGAGGTACATCGCCCCGTCGAGCATCCGGATCTCCACCGCCGCGTCCGCGCCCTGGCCGACCGCGCGCATCCTCATGCTGACGGCGAGCGGCTTGGTGCTCATCGCCGCCTCGCCCTCGATCCGCCCGTCCTCGGGGGTGCGGCCGCTCATCCGGTAGCGGAACGAGGTGAGCTTCTCGCCCTTCTTTGCGGCCGCGCGCACGGCCGCCGCCGGGGCCATCCGCACCTGCTCCGAGGACTTCTCCCCCGCCTTGCCCTCGGGCTTCCCGTCCGCCCCGGACGATCCGCAGCCGACCGCGCCGCCGCAGAGCAGCACGGCGGCGAGCACGGCACCGGCCGCACGGGCACCCCTGCCATGTCCCCCATGTACGACCATCGCCATGAACCCCACCCCTTGCAGAACTTCTGTTCGTTTCGCCGTGATCCGGGACAGTACCAGCAGAGAGTGACAACCGGCCCCGGACCATCATGCGCGGGCCGCGCACCGTGTGCCGGCCCCTCGGACCGTGGGCATACTTGAAGACGCGACCATTGGTTCACTCTCCGCCAAGGGCGCCACGGTGGAGTCGGCACCTCGCCCACGGCGGAAGACCGGGGCAAGAGCGAGATGACAGCATGACGCGACCGGACACCCCGCGGGACGAGCGGTCCGTCCGGTCGGGCGATCTCCTCGGCGAGGGGGCCACCGCCAAGGCCACGGTCGACGAGCACGGCATCGTCACCCAGTGGAACGAGGCGGCCCGCGGGCTGCTCGGCTACCGCTCCGCCGAGATCGTGGGCAGGCCCGCGGCCGAGCTGCTCCACGACTCCTCGCCCGCCCGCGCCGAGGTGTCGGCCGCGCTGCGCTCCCCCTCCCCGCCCGCCCGGCTGAACGGACGGGTCACCCTGGAGCGCCGCGATGGCTCCACCGTGGAGCTGGGGCTGCTGGCACACCGCCGCACCTCGTCCGCCGGGGCCCCCGAGTGGCTGATCGTCTCCGCCGTACCGCGCGCCGGGGACACGGCCCGGGACGAGGAGCTGATGCGGCGCTCCTTCCTCGAGGGGCCCTGCACGATGGCGGTCTACGACACCGGGCTGCGGTTGCGCTGGGCCAACCACGACCTGGAGCGGGTGATGGGTCTGGCGCAGGAGGAGATGCGGGGGCTGCGGATCCCGGAGATCCTGCCCGGTTCCGAGTCCGAGTCGGCCGAGCGGACGATGCGGCGGGCGCTGGAGACGGGCGAGGGGCAGCGGCTGGAGCTGGCCGCCCCCATGCCCGGCCACCCCCACCCGCTCGCCTGGTCCGCCGTCGTCGCCCCGCTGCTGGACGACGAGGGCCGGACGGCGGCCGTGGTGCTCTCCGCCCACGACACGACCGCCCAGCTGACCGCCCGGCAGCGACTGACACTGCTCAACGAGGCCAGCGTGCGGATCGGCAGCACCCTGGACATCGACCGGACCGCGCAGGAGCTGGCCGATGTGGCCGTCCCCGCGCTCGCCGACTTCGTGACGGTCGATCTGCTGCCCGCGGTGCACGACGGCGGCGAACCGCGCCCCGGTCCGCCGGGCGGCCATGTGCTGCTGCGCCGGGTCGCCTGCCGGTCGGTCTTCGCGGGCTGCCCGGAGGCCGTGCTGGAGCCGGGGCAGGTGGCCGCCTACCCCGAGTTCTCGCCCGCGGCCGAGTGCCTGAAGGCGGAGCGGGCGATGCGGAACCGGGTCACCGACCCCGCCGTCGCCCGGTGGGCCGACGAGGCCCCGGAGCGGGCCGCCATGATCCGCCGGTTCGGGCTCCATTCGACGATGGCCGTTCCGCTGCGGGCCCGCGGCACCACCCTCGGCGTGGCCACCTTCTCCCGGCACCGCCGCCCCGAGCCGTTCGAGCAGGACGATCTGCTGCTCGCCGAGGAGATGACGGCCAGGGCCGCCGTCTGCGTCGACAACGCCCGGCGGTACACCCACGAACGGCACACCGCGCTGGCCCTTCAGCGCAGTCTGCTGCCGCGCACCCTGCCCCCGAGCGCCGCGGTGGAGGTCGCCTCCAGCTATCGGCCGGCCGACTCCCGGTCCGGGGTGGGCGGCGACTGGTTCGACGTCATCCGGCTGTCGGGCGCGCGGGTCGCCCTGGTGGTCGGCGATGTGGTGGGCCATGGCGTCCGGGCGTCGGCGGCGATGGGGCGGCTGCGGACGGCGGTGCGCACCCTCGCCGACGTCGATCTGGCCCCGGATGAACTGCTCACCCATCTGGACGATCTGATCAACCATCTGTCCGACGAGACCGAGAGCGGCACCGGTGGTACGGACTCGGCGGAGACGGCGGGGGTGACCAACGCGCAGATCGGCGCCACCTGTCTGTACGCGGTCTACGACCCGGTCTCCCGCCGCTGCTCGCTGGCCCGGGCCGGGCATCCGCCGCCCGTGCTGGTGACACCCGACGGCACCGCCACCCTCCTCGACCTGCCCGGCGGGCCGCCGCTGGGGCTGGGGAGCCTGCCGTTCGAGACGGTCGAGCTCGAACTGCCGGAGGGCAGCCTGCTGGCCCTCTACACCGACGGTCTGATCGAGTCCCGCGAAAGGGACGTCGACAGGGCGATCGACACCCTGCGCTTCACCCTCGCCCAGCCCGCCGCCTCCCTGGACGGCCTCTGCCAGGCGGTGCTGGCCAAGCTGCTGCCGGGCCATCCCACCGACGACATCGCCCTGCTCCTGGCCCGCACCCGGGGGCTGGACACGGGGCGGGTGGCCACCTGGGAGCTGCCGGACGACCCAGCCGTGGTGGCCCGGGCCCGCCGGGAGGCCGCCGAGCGGCTGGCGGCCTGGGGGTTCGAGGAGTCCGCCTTCACCATGGAGGTGGTGGTCGGCGAGCTGGTCACCAACGCCATCCGGCACGCCACCCCGCCCATCAGGCTGCGGCTGATCCATGACCGGGCGCTGATCTGCGAGGTCTCCGACGGCAGCGCCACCGCACCGCATCTGCGCCGGGCCCGCGCCTTCGACGAGAGCGGCCGCGGACTGCTGCTGGTGGCCCAGCTCACCGAGAGCTGGGGCACCCGGCAGACCGCCACCGGCAAGACCATCTGGGCCGAACTGGCCGCGCCCGCCCTGTAGGGGCACATGGCCCGGAGGGCTCCGCATATCGTCGCCGCCGGCTCTCCCCCGCTTCACGACCGCAGCCCCCGCCGCACCTCTTCACTACAATCGCGGAGCAACGAAGCCCCGCTCAGCAGAGGCTGAAGGCTGCCATCCATGCGTATCCAGCACCCACGCGACGCCAGTCCCCTGGCCGCGCTGAGCCCCACCGAATCGGCCCGCCTGATGGCGGTGATCCGCGAGGCGGCGCTGAGCCGGGGACGGCTTCCGCTGCCCGCCCGCCCGGTGATCGGCGCCTCCTGGGACCGGATGCTGCGCCTGGGGCTCGACCCCGATCACGGCCGCGCGCCACGGCCGCTGGGCCTGGACGAACTGGAGCGGCGGAGGCGGCAGACCCGGCTGGCCGAGGTGCTGCCCACCCTGCGGGACGGGCTGCTGGAGGCGGCGGAGGCGGCCGCGCACATCATGATCATCGCCGATGCGGAGGGCCGGATCCTGTGGATCGACGGCCATCGGGGGGTGCGCCGGCAGGCCGACGGCATCGCGCTCGTGGAGGGTTCGCACTGGGCCGAGGACGTCGCCGGGACCAGCGGAATCGGCACCGCGCTCGCCGTGAAGTCCCCCGTACGGGTGCATTCGGCGGAGCACTTCGTGAGCGCCTTCCACACCTGGAGCTGCGCCGCCGCCCCGGTCCACGACCCGCGCGACGGGCGGCTGCTGGGCGTCATCGACGTCAGCGGCCCCGCCGGAACCGCCCATCCGACGGTGCTCTCCCTGGTCACCGCGACCGCCCGGTGGGCCGAGGGCGAACTGCGCCTCGCCCACAGCCGGGAGCTGGCGGGCCTGCGCGCGGTCGCCGCGCCGCTGCTGGCGCGGATCCACGGCAAGGCGGTGGTGGTCGATCAGCACGGCTGGATCGCCGGGGTCACCGGAGTGACCCCGCGCGAGCACCGGCTATTGCTGCCGAAGGCGCCGTACGACGGGCCGGTGTGGCTGCCCGCGCTCGGCGCGTGTGCGGTGGAGCCGCTGCCCGGCGGCCATCTGCTGCGGGTGCTGGACGGCGACACCCGCGAGGGGGGCGGCCCGGCCGGCTGGGGCGATCTGCTGCTGGACGTGCGCCATCCGCACCGCTGGACCCTGACCTTCTCGGGCCCCTCGGGCACCTGGACCCATGAACTCAGCGCCCGCCAGGCCGAGGTGCTGCTGGTGCTCGCCGCGCACCCGGAGGGGCGCACGGCGGCGCAGCTGGCCCAGGACCTGTTCGGGGACCCGACGCGGACGGTGACCGTAAGGGCCGCGATGTCCCGGCTGCGCGGCCGCGTAGGGGCGGTGCTGGCGCACCGCCCCTACCGCATCGCCGACAGCGTCCATATCGCCGTGGCAAGCCCGGACCACCCCACCGAACTCCTCCCCCACAGCTCGGCCCCAGAAGTCGCCCGGCTACGAGCGGAGCCCTGAGGACTGCCCGGCGACCTCCTCCGGGCGCAGGACCTCGGCCAGGCGGTCGGCGGGCAGCAAGCCCTTCTCCAGGACGAGTTCGGCCACGCCGCGGCCCGTGGCGAGGGCCTCCTTGGCGATGCTGGTGGCCGCGCCGTAGCCGATGTACGGGTTGAGCGCGGTGACCAGGCCGATGGAGTTCTCCACGGAGGTGCGCAGCCGCTCGGTGTTGGCGGTGATGCCCGCGACGCAGCGTTCGGCCAGCACCAGGCAGGCGGCGCGCAGATGGGTGACGCTCTCCGAGAGGGAGTGCAGGATGATCGGCTCGAAGGCGTTGAGCTGGAGCTGCCCCGCCTCGGCGGCCATCGTGATGGCGACGTCGTTGCCGATCACCTCGAAGGCGACCTGGTTGACCACCTCGGGGATCACCGGGTTGACCTTGCCGGGCATGATGCTGGAACCGGCCTGCACCGGGGGCAGGTTGATCTCGTTGAGCCCGGCCCGCGGGCCCGAGGAGAGCAGCCGCAGGTCGTTGCAGCTCTTGGAGAGCTTGACGGCGATGCGCTTGAGGACGCCCGACAGATGGACGAACGCGCCGCAGTCCTGGGTGGCCTCCACCAGGTTGGCGGCGGTGACCAGCGGCAGTCCGGTGATGGCCTCGAGGTGGTGCCGGGCGGCCTCGGCGTAGCCCTTCGGCGCGTTGAGGCCGGTGCCGATGGCGGTCGCGCCGAGGTTGATCTCGTGCACCAGGGTGGCGGCCTCCAGCAGCCGGCTCTGGTCCTCCTCCAGCATCACCGCGTACGCCGAGAACTCCTGGCCCAGCGTCATGGGCACCGCGTCCTGGAGCTGGGTGCGCCCCATCTTCAGGACGTCGCGGAACTCCTCGGCCTTGGCGGCGAACGCCTGGCGCAGCGTCTCCATGGCCGCGTGGAGCTCACGGACGGCGATGATCGTGGAGACGTTGACGGCGGTCGGGTAGACATCGTTCGTGGACTGGCTGAGGTTGACGTCCTCGTTGGGGTGGAGGTGGTCGTAGTCGCCCTTCTCGTGGCCGAGGAGTTCCAGTGCCCGGTTGGCGATCACCTCATTGGCGTTCATGTTGGTCGAGGTCCCGGCGCCGCCCTGGATCACGTCGACGATGAACTGGTCGTGCAGGGCGCCCCGGCGTATCTCCTGGCAGGCGGCCGCGATGGCGTCGGCCTTCCTTGTGGTGAGCAGCCCGAGGTCCTCGTTGGCGCGGGCGGCGGCCTCCTTGACGGCGGCCAGGGCGCTGATCAGATGCGGATAGGCGGAGATGGAGGTGCCGGTGATGGGGAAGTTCTCGCCGGCGCGCAGGGTGTGGATGCCCCAGTAGGCGTCGGCGGGGACGTCGCGGTCGCCGAGCAGATCGTGTTCGCGGCGATGGCCGGTGGCGCTCATGGTGTGCGTTCTTCCTCGGTTCCTGGTGAGGGTGGGTCAGGCGGTGGGCGGGGCCAGGACGTCGGTGGGGCGCACACCGCCGACGGCGGCCCCGCCGCCGTACACCGGCGTGGTGGCGAACTCGGCGAGCACACCGGGGTCGATCCCGCAGTGGGCCAGCGCCGCGGCGGTCACCGGCATCCGTGCGCGGTCCGCACCGTCGGCGATCTTCACGGCGACGGCCCGGCCGTCGGGCAGCGCCGCGATCTGCACGCCCTCGAAGCCGTCCTTGGCGATCAGTCCCGGTACGGCGCGCATCAGCCGGGCCACGTCCCGGTCGGTGCCGGACGCCATCTCCGGGTGGGCGCGCAGGGCGGCCGCGACCCGCCCCTCGGGGGTGTCCATGGAGCCGGAGGCGATCCGGGCGGCGGCCGTCGCGAGCCCGCGCAGGGAGACGGAGAACAGCGGCGCGCCGCAGCCGTCGACCGAGACCCGGGCGATGCCCTGTCCAGTGAGGTCTTCCACGGTCTCGGCGATCAGCCGCTGGAGCGGATGGGCCGGGTCCAGGTAGTCCGCGCGCGGCCAGCCGCGCAGCTGGGCGGTGAGCAGCATCGCGGCGTGCTTGCCGGAGCAGTTCTGGGCGAGCCGGGTGGGCTCGCCGCCGTCGCGCAGCCAGGCGTCGCGCTCGGCGGCGCCGTAGGGCAGGTCAGGGGTGTTGCGGAGGTCGGCCTCGGTGAGTCCGGCCCGGTCGAGGATGCGGCGGGCGCCGTCCAGATGGCGCGGCTGGCCCGAGTGGCTGGCGGCGGTGAGCGACAGCAGCTCCCCGTCCAGCGGCAGCCCGGCCCGCAGCAGGGCGACGGCCTGGACGGGCTTGAGCGCTGAGCGCGGATAGAAGGCCACGTCGATGTCGCCGGCCTGGAAGGCGACCCGGCCGTCGGCGGCCAGGACGACGACCGAGCCGTGGTGGACGCCCTCGATGGCCCCGCCGCGCACCACATGGGCGAGCGGCACATGGCGGGGTTCACGGATGGCGGGGGGCTCGGCCGGGGTGCGGCGGGTCGCGTCGTCGGTCCGTCCGAGGGGGGTGTTCATGGTGGTGCTCTCGTGGTCGAGGGTGTTCACGGGGTGGGATTCCTCCGGGTGGTGGTGGAGGGAGAGGGCGTCCGGGGGTGGTACGGCCGCACGGGAGAAACGATTCCTCAGTATGGGCTCACGAGGGGTCCTTCATCCGGCTGCGGGCCGCGTACCAGCCGATGACCAGCGCCGCCAGGATCGCCGGAAGCGCCATGACGGTCAGTCGGCTGGGGCCGCCGTCCGCCCACATCAGGACGAGGACGGAGGCGAGGAAGCCCAGGGTGACGATCTCGGTGTACGGGGAGCCGGGGAGCCGGTAGCCGGGGCGGCTGATCCGGCCGGCCTGTGCGCGCCGCCAGAACAGCAGATGACAGAGCATGATCATGGCCCAGGTCGAGAGGATGCCGATGGCGGCGAAGTTGAGCACGATCTCGAACGCCTTGTCCGGCACCACATAGTTCAGGCCCACGCCCAGCACACAGAAGAAGGAGGTGAGCAGGATGCCTCCGTAGGGCACATGGGTGCGGCTCATGGCGCCGGTGAACTTGGGCGCGGAGCCGGACATCGCCATCGAGCGCAGGATCCGGCCGGTGGAGTACAGACCCGAGTTGAGGCTGGACATCGCGGCGGTGAGCACGACGAGGTTCATCACCCCGCCGGCCGCCGGGACGCCGATCTTGGACAGCACGGTGACGAACGGGCTCTCGTCGCCCGAGTAGGAGCCGGAGGGCAGCAGCATCGAGAGCAGCACCACGGAGCCGACGTAGAACAGGGCCACGCGCCACATGATGGAGTTGATCGCCTTGGGCATGATCTTCTCGGGGTTCTCGGTCTCGCCCGCGGCCACGCCGACCAGCTCCACGGAGGCGTAGGCGAAGACGACACCCTGGATGACCAGCAGCATCGGCAGCACACCGTGCGGGAAGACGCCGCCGTGGTCGGTGATCAGGCTGGGCCCGGTGCTGCCACCGGCCACCTGCTCACGGGTGACCAGCAGGAAGATGCCGATCGCCATGAAGACGACGAGCGCGCCGACCTTGATGATCGCGAACCAGAACTCCAGCTCACCGAAGATCTTCACCGAGATCAGATTGACCGTGAGCACCACGGCCAGCGCGATCAGGGCGATCGCCCACTGCGGGATCTCGGTGAACATCCCCCAGTAGTGGGTGTACGTCGCCACGGCCGTGATGTCCGCGACCCCGGTGGTGGCCCAGTTCAGGAAGTACATCCAGCCCGCGACGAAGGCGCCCTTCTCGCCGAGGAACTCACGGGCGTAGGAGACGAACGCGCCGGAGGACGGCCGGTGCAGCACCAGCTCGCCCAGGGCGCGCACCACCAGGAAGGCGAAGAGGCCGCAGACCGCGTACGCCAGGGCCAGCGACGGCCCGGCGTCCTTGAGCCGGCCGCCCGCGCCGAGGAAGAGGCCGGTGCCGATGGCGCCGCCGATGGCGATCATGTTGACGTGCCGGGCCTTGAGGGACTTGCTGTAACCGGCGTCGCCCGCGTCCACGTGCGCGGGGCTCCCGGCCTGGTGCTGTTGGCGGTCTTCTTGCCGGAGGGACTGCTCGCTCACGCCTGCTGTCCGCCTTCCGTCGGTGCTGTCGTCCGGTCGTCCGCCGCGGCGGGCCGCACGATGGAGGTCAGGGTGGTCTCCACACGTTCGAGGTGGTGGGACATGGCCTCCACCGCGTCGTGTTCGGACCCGTCGGCGAGCGCCTCGACGATCGCCCGGTGCTCCCGGTTCGACTGCTCGCGGCGGCCGCCGAGTTCGTTGAGAAATGCCGACTGCCGGGCCAGGGCATCGCGGATCTCCTCGATGACCCGCCGGAAGACCGGGTTCTGGGCCGCCTGGGCGACGGCGAGATGGAACAGCGTGTCCATCGCCACCCATGCGGTGGTGTCGGTCTCCCGCTCCATCCGCGCCAGCAGATGGGACAGGTGGTCGAGGTCCTCCGCGGAGCGGCGCAGTGCCGCGTAGCCCGCCACCGGGATCTCGATGTGCCGGCGCACCTCCAGCAGGTCGCTCGCGGCGTAGTCGCCGAAGGTGGGGTCCTCCACCGGACCGCTGGAGATGACGAAGGTGCCCTTGCCGGTGCGTGAGGCGGTCAGCCCCATGGTCTGCAAGGCCCTGAGGGCCTCGCGGAGCACCGGCCGGCTCACCTCCAGGCGACGGCAGAGCTCGGCCTCGGAGGGGAGCTTGTCCCCCACCGCGTAATCGCCGCGCTCGATCGCTTCCCGGAGGTGGGTGAGAACCGCTTCCATCGCGCTGATGCGACGAGGGGAGGCGAATCCGGAGCCGCCTGTCTGGCTGTCTGACAAGTTCACGCGGCGATCCTCGGGCGTACACCGGAGGGTTGTCAAGGGTCGACTTTTCCCACGCCACCGCCTCGCCATCGCCCGTTCCATGTTGATATGAGGTATTCATCCCGAGCGTCGGAGACCCCATGCCCCACCGCCTCGCCACCGCCACCGCGGCCCTGCTCCTGCTGTGCGGCCCGGCCGCCGCGGGCTGCGGCGGCGGTGCGGACGCGGGCAAGGTCGGCGTGGTGCTGCCGCTGCTCACCTCGCCCTTCTGGGAGGCGTACGCCGACGACATCCCGGAGCAGGCCAGGAAGGCGGGCGTACGGGTGCTGCCCACGGTCGACTCCGACGGCGACCCGGGCAAACAGATCACCGATATCGACAATCTGCTGGCCCAGGACATCAAGGGCCTGGTCGTCTCCCCGGTCGACTCCGCCGCCATCGGCCCCGGGCTGAGCGCCGCCCGGCGCGCCCATGTGCCGGTGGTCGCCGTCGATGTGGCCCCCGACCGGGGCAGGGTGGCCATCGTGGTCCGGGCCGACAACCGCGCGTACGGCGTCAAGGCGTGCCACGGCCTCGGCCGCGCCGTGCGGCGGGGCACGGTGGTGCAGATCGAGGGCGATCTGGCCTCGGCCAACGGCCGGGACCGCACGGCCGGCTTCGACCGCTGCATGGCGCGGCACCACCCGGACATCAAGATCCTGGACATCGCGGCCGACTGGCAGGCGGAGAAGGCGGCGGCCGGGCTGGAGGCCCTCTACAGCGCCCACCCCGACATCAAGGGCATCTACCTCCAGGCCGGCGGCGTCTATCTGGCCCCCACCCTGCGCACCCTCCAGCGCCACCGCGCCCTGGTCCCGGTGGGCCGGCGCGGCCATATCGCCATCGTCTCCAACGACGGGACCCCGCAGGAGCTGGACGCGATCCGTAAGGGTCTCATCGACGCCACCGTCTCCCAGCCGGCCGACCTGTACGCCGTCTACGCCATGCGCTACGTCAAGCGGGCCATGGCCGGGGAGCCCGTCAAGGCGGGGCCGACCGGCCACGGCAGCACCATCGTCCGGCTGCCGGGCGGCAATCTGGAGGACCAGCTGCCCGCCCCGCTGGTGACCCGGGCCAATGTCGACGACCGCTCCCTGTGGGGCAACCGGGCATGACCGGGGAGCCACCCCCTCGTGGTCGCACGGTTCACCGCCGGGGAGGCGCAGAAGTCATAGTATTAAGGGAAATGTATCCGCAGATGGGACGGGTGCGATGGCCATCCCCCAGGGAATCGCGCCGACCGAGACGCATGTCCCGTTCGACATGGCGGATGCGGCCTCGGCGCTGATCGACGCCACAGGGACCATCATCGGCTGGACTCCGGCGGCGGAGAGACTTCTCGGCTATCCGGCGGCGGATGCGATGAAGCAGTCGGCCAGGATGCTGCTGGCGGCGCCCGGGGACGCCGCGAAGGCCGAGGCGATCGGCTCGTGGTGCCAGAAGCACGACGGCTGGGGCGGTCTGGGCCGGCTCCGGCACCGGGACGGCAGGCGGATCGAGGTGGGGCTGCGGATCTCCGCCATGCGCGACCCGGACGGCGATGTCTCCTGGCTGGTCTCCGGGATCGATGTGGGCTCCATCCCCACCTGGGCGCTCAGCGGCTCTCTCCTCCAGGCGTTCCTCACCCGGTCGCCGGTCGGGATGGCGGTGCTCAGCCCGGAGCTGCGGTATGTGTGGCTCAACGACACGCTGGAGCGCTACGGCGGGCTGCCCCGTGAGCAGCGGATCGGCCGCCGGATGGCGGAGTGCCTGCCGGGGCTGGACACCGAGGCGCTCGAGGCGCGGATGCGGGAGGTGCTGAAGACCGGCAAGCCGGTGATCGACTACGAGTACCGGGGCTGGACGATGGCCGCGCCCCACCGCGAGCACGCGTACTCGACCTCCTTCTTCCGCCTGGACAACGCCGAGGGCCATCCGGTGGGCGTGTGCTACATGGGCATCGACGTCACCGACCGCTGGCGGGCCCGGGAGCGGCTGGCGCTGCTCAACGAGGCCAGTTCCCACATCGGCAGCACCCTGGACGTCATGCGCACCGCCCAGGAGCTGGCCGACTTCGCGGTGCCGCGGCTCGCCGACTTCGTCACCGTCGATCTGCTGGACTCCGTCCTGCGCGGCGAGGAGCCCCTGGAGACCCCCGGTGAGACCCTGCCGGCCTTCCGCCGGGCCGGTCAGGCGTCGATCCGGGAGGGGTGTCCGGAGTCCATCGCGGAGCTGGGGGACGCGATCACCATCTCCTCCACCTCCCCCTTCGCCTGCTGCTTCTTCTCCGGGGAGGCCCTGCTCGATCCCGTGATGGGCGACTCCATCACCGCCTGGTCCGGGGACGATCCGGCGCGGACGGCGAAGGTCCGCGAGTTCGGGATGCGGTCGCTGATGGTGGCGCCGATCGGGGCGCGCGGCGCCCTGCTGGGAGTGGCCTCGTTCGTACGCTCCCGGCATCCGGACCCGTTCGAGGAGGACGATCTGCTGCTCGCCGAGGAGCTCGTCGCGCGGGCCGCGCTGAACATCGACAACGCCCGCCGCTACAGCCGTGAGCACGCCACCGCGCTGGCCCTCCAGCGCAGTCTGCTGCCGCACGCACTGAGCGGCGGCCAGGCCGTCGAGGTGGCCTCGCGCTATCTGCCCACGGACGCCCGCAACGGGGTCGGCGGCGACTGGTTCGACGTGATCCCGCTGTCCGGTGCCCGGGTGGCGCTGGTGGTCGGCGATGTGGTCGGGCACGGCATCAACGCCGCGGCCACCATGGGGCGGTTGCGCACGGCCGTGCACACGCTCGCCGACATGGACCTGCCGCCCGAGGAGCTGCTGGCCCACCTGGACGACCTGGTCATCCGGCTCACCGAGGAGGAGGCCGGCCAGGAGGGCGTGGCGGCCGCGGTGCTGGGCGCCACCTGTCTGTACGCGATCTACGACCCGGTCACCCGGCGGTGCACGATGGCGCGGGCGGGCCACCCGACCCCCGCGATCGTGGACCCCTCGGGCGAGGTCACCTTCCCCGCGCTGCCCGCCGGTCCCCCGCTGGGCCTGGGGTCGCTGCCGTTCGAGTCGGCGGAGCTGGAGCTGCCCGCCGGAAGCCTGATCGCCCTCTACACCGACGGGCTCATCGAGACCTGTGACCAGGACATCGACGTCGGCCTCAGCCGGCTGAGCAACGCCCTCGGCCAGGCCGTGCTGCCGCTGGAGGAGCTCTGCCGCACGGTGGTCGACACCCTGCTGACCTCCCCGCAGACCGACGATGTGGCCCTGCTGCTGGCCCGTACCCACGGTCTGGGCGCCGGACATGTCGTCTCCTGGGACCTGCCCTCCGATCCGGCCGTCGTCGCCAGCGCCCGCTCGCTGGCGGTGCGCCAGCTCGCCGAGTGGGGTCTTGACGAGCTGATGACGACCACGGAACTGATCGTCAGCGAGCTGGTCACCAACGCCATCCGCCATGGCACCGGCCCCATCCGGCTGCGGCTGATCCGGCACGACGTGCTGATCTGCGAGGTCACCGACACCAGCAACACCTCACCGCGGCTGCGCCACGCCCGCACCACCGACGAGGGCGGCCGGGGGCTGTTCCTGGTCGCCCAGCTGACCCGCCGCTGGGGCACCCGCTACACCGAGGGCGGCAAGCTCATCTGGGCCGAACAAGACCTTCCGGAACGAGACCTTCCGGAACGAGACCTCCCGGAACGGGACCTCCCGGAACACGGCCTCCCGGATTCGGCATGAAGCACGCTCCGGCGGACCCCCGCCCTGTTCATGATCGGCTGACTCCCGCACACTGGCCCTGTGCCAACAGGAGGGGGGCATCCGAGGTGCGGAGGCCGGTCGGCGGCGAGGACCTGTGGGGGCGGCGGCTGGCCTCCCCGTGGTGGCGGGGCGCGATGGCGCTGCTGGCGGGCGCGCTCCCCGCGCTGGCCTTCCCCGCGCCCTCGCTGTGGTGGTGGGCGTATGTGGCCCTGGTGCCCTGGCTGCTGCTGATGCGCTCGGCGCCCACCGGCCGCCGGGCGATGCGGGACGGCTGGCTGGGCGGCGCCGGGTTCCTGCTCGCGGTGCACCACTGGCTGATGCCGAGCCTGCATGTGTTCATCGTGCTCCTGGCGCTGCTGCTGGGGCTGTTGTGGGTGCCCTGGGGGTGGCTGACGCACCGGCTGCTGCACGGCCGCCCGGGCTCCGGGCGGGTGGCGGCGGCGCTGGTGCTGCTGCCGTCCGTCTGGCTGATGGCCGAGCTGGTACGGTCCTGGCAGTATCTCGGCGGGCCCTGGGGGCTGCTGGGCGCGAGCCAGTGGCAGGTGGCGCCCGCGCTGCGGCTGGCCTCGGTGGGCGGGGTCTGGCTGCTCGGGTTTCTGCTGGTCCTGGTGAATGTCGCGGTGACCGTCCTGATCACGGTGGCCCGGGCCCGTGCGGTGGCGCTGGCCGGGCTCGCCGCGTGCGGCGCCGCGGTGGCCGGGACATGGGCCTGGGTGCCGCAGGCCAAGGAGCCCGGGACGGCGCGGATCGCGGTGGTGCAGCCGGGGGTCATCCCGGGGCCGGGGCCGCGCTTGGAGCGCAGCGCGGAGCTGACCCAGCAGCTGGCCGGCCGCGATGTGGACCTGGTGGTGTGGGGCGAGAGCAGCGTGGCCCAGGATCTGACCACCCATCCGGAGCTGCGCGGGCGGCTGGCCGCGCTGTCCCGGACGGCCGGCGCGGATCTGCTGGTCAACGTGGACGCGCGGCGCGGCGATATGCCCGGCATCTACAAGAGCTCGGTGCTGATCGGGCCGAACGGCCCGACGGGACAGCGCTACGACAAGATGCGGCTGGTCCCCTTCGGGGAGTACATCCCGGCCCGGCCGCTGCTCGGCTGGGCCACCTCGGTGGGCAAGGCGGCCGGTGAGGACCGCCACCGGGGCACCGAGCCGGTGGTGATGAAGCTGCCGGATTCCCTGCGGATCGGGCCGCTGGTGTGTTTCGAGTCGGCGTTCCCGGACATGAGCCGGAACCTGGTGCGGGACGGGGCGCAGGTGCTCGTCGTCCAGTCCGCGACCTCGACCTTCCAGCGGAGCTGGGCGCCGGCGCAGCACGCCTCGCTGGCCGCGCTGCGCGCCGCCGAGACCTGGCGGCCGATGGTGCATGCCACGCTGACCGGGGAGAGCGCGGTGTTCGGGCCGCGCGGCGAGCCGGTGGGCCACCGGATGTCCACCGACACCAGCGCGGCCACCGTCTACACGGTGCCGCTGGGGCAGGGCACCAGCCCGTATGTGCGGATCGGCCCCTGGCCGGTGTACGGGGCGATGGCGGCGCTCGGAGTCTTCTGCGCCGTCGAGGGGGGCCGGGCGCTCAGACGGCGGACGGACCGGCCGTCGGACCGGCGGCCAGACCAGTCGGCTCCAGGGCGTCCCTGACCACCCGTTCGCACAGCTCATGGGTGCGCAGCGCGTCCTCGGCGCCGATCCGCCGCCCGGCGCGCACCGCGTCCAGGAAGGCGTCGGTGATCTGCTCGATCCCGCGCTGCCGCGCCACCGGCACCCAGTCGCCCCGGCGGCGCACGCTCGGCTGACCCTTGTGGTCGACCACCTCGGCGAGGTTGAGCACCTGCCGCTTGGTGTCCTGGCCGGAGACCTCCAGGACCTCCTCGGTGGAGCCGCTCATCCGGTTCATCACGCCGAGCGCGGTGAACCCGTCCCCGGACAGCTGGAGCAGCACATGGTGTATCAGCCCGCCGCGGACCCTGGCGCGCACATCGATGTGGTCCACCGGCCCGGGCACGAGGAAGCGCAGCGTGTCCACCACGTGGATGAAGTCGTCCAGGACCAGGGTGCGCGGGTCCTCGGCGAGGCCGACGCGGTTCTTCTGGAGCAGGATCAGATCGCGCGGATGGTCCAGGCACTGGGCGTAGCCGGGCGCGTAACGCCGGTTGAAGCCGACCATCAGGCTCACCCCGCGCTCCTCGGCGAGCCGCACGAGCCGCTCGCTGTCGGCGAGGTGGTACGCGAGCGGCTTGTCGACGTACGTGGGCACCCCGGCCTCGAGCAGCCGGGTGACGAGGTCGGCGTGGGTGTCGGTCGGGGCGTGCACGAAGGCCGCGTCGAGCCCGGCCGCGAGCAGCGAGTCCAAATCGGCGTGGCGCTGGGCTTCCGGGACGCGATGGGTGTCGGCGACCCGCTGGAGGGTGGCCGGGGTGCGGGTGTGGAGATGCGGCTCCAGACCGGGGCGGGCCATCAGCACGGGCAGATACGCCTTCTGCGCGATGTCGCCGAGCCCGACGCAGCCGACCCTCATATGTTCTCCCCGGTCTCTTCCGATCATGCCTTCCACTGTGCCCCCGCAGGATACGTGGGGGTGGGCGGACGCCAGTCGGCGATGCCGTCGAAGGAGCGGAGGGCGAGACCGGGGGCGAGGCGGCCGACGGCGGCGATCGCGGCGTCGCGCAGGGCGACGGCGGGGGCGCTGGTGAGGGTGATCATGCGGGCGGTGCGCGCCGAGCGGCGCACCACGTCCATGGTGCGGGGCAGCCGGTCGCGGGTGTAGGCGGCCAGGGCGGCGGAGGGGTCGGCGACGCCGGGGGCCAGATGGTGGGCGAGGACGACGGCGTCCTCGATGGCCTGGTTGCCGCCCTGCCCCATCGTGGGGGCCATCGCGTGGGCGGCGTCGCCGATGAGGGCGACCCGGCCCCGGTGGTAGGCGGGCAGGGGCTCGGCCATGTACCGGACGTCATGGCGCAGCACGTCCCGGGGCGCGACGGCGGCGAGGATGTCGGGGACGGGCCGGTGCCAGTCGCCGTAGAGCCGCAGCAGTTCGGACCGCTCGTCGTCCGGGGCCCGGCCGCCGGGCGGGGCGACGGCGGCCGCGTAGGCGTAGACCCGGCCGTCCCCCAGCGGCTGGGTGCCCCAGATCCGGCCCCTCCCCCAGGTCTCATGCGGTTCGAACGGCTGGTCGGGGGCGGGGATGACGACACGCCAGGTGGTGAATCCGGCGTAGCGGGGCCCGGGGTGGTCCGGGAAGAGCGTGCGGCGGACGGCCGAGTCGATGCCGTCGGCGCCGATCACCAGGTCCGCCTCGTGGTCGCCGTCCTCGGTGGTCACCCGGGCCGGGCGCCCGGCGGCACCGGGGTCGGCCAGCCGGGCGGCGGCCCCGGTGCGGACCACGCCCTCGGGCAGCCGGGAGACGAGCAGGTCGACGAGGGTGGCCCGGTGGAGGAGGACCAGCGGACCGCCGAAGCGCTCGGCCGTGGCGGCGCTGTCCATCCGGGAGAGCCAGCGGCCGCCGGGGGTGCGCAGTCCGCCGCCGCCCTGCCAGGCGGCGAGCGCGCGCACATCGTCGCCGAGGTCGATGGCGTCCAGGGCGCGCTGGGAGTTCGGGGCGAGGGAGATTCCGGCGCCGACCGGCTCGAGGCGGGCGGCCCGCTCCAGGACGGTGATGGACCAGCCGCGGCGGTGCAGGGCCGCGGCGGCGGCGAGCCCGCCGACTCCGGCACCGATGACGATGACACGGGGCTGCCGCATGACTCCTCCAAACCAACTACAGGTGTAGTACTCACTAACGTTACTACACCCGTAGTACGAGTGGTGGATGGGCTTAGGTTGGCCCCATGACCGCTGATCGAACCGCCGCCTCCGCTTCCGGCGCCGCCCCGTCCGCCTCCGCGTCCGGCGCGTCCCGCGCCGAGCTGATCGCCGACACCGCGCTGGCGCTGCTGGCCGAGCGCGGAATGCGGGGGCTGACGCACCGTGCGGTGGACGAGGCGGCCGGGCTGCCGCTCGGCTCGACCTCCAACCACGCCCGGACCCGCGCCGCCCTGCTGAAGGCGGCGGTCCGGCGGCTGGCCCAGCGGGAGGCGGAGGTGCTGGCGCCCGACGAGATGCCGGGCCCCGCCGGCGCGGCACCGGATGGAACCGATCCGGTCGCGGAACTGGCCGACGCGCTCGCGCTCGCCCTGCACCGCTCGCTCACCACCCAGCGCGATCTGCTGATCGCCCGCTACGAGCTCGCGCTGGAGGCGACCCGCCGCCCCGAGCTGCGGGAGTTCTACGACGCCACGGGGCGCGGCTTCCGGGAACCGCTCGAGGCGATGATGACGGCGCTGGGCTCCACCGAACCCCGGCGGCACGCACGGTCGCTGGTGGCCTGGTGCGAGGGGCTGATGTTCAGCTGCGCCGCGGGCGCCGACCACGACGCCGTACCCGACCGCGCGGCGCTGCGCACCGGCTTCGCGGAACTGCTGCGCGGGATGCTGGACGAATAACGCGTGGCGGCCATGAGGGCGGCGCCGCCATCATGACCGCCATGACGATCACAGAACGCCCCGACCCGCCCCGGACCGCCGATGAACGCACCAGCCTGGAGGGGTGGCTGGACTTCCACCGCGCGACCCTCGCCCTCAAGTGCGAGGGCCTGGACGACAAGCAGCTGCGCGAGGCGTCGGCGCCGCCGTCCGGGCTGACCCTGCTCGGCCTGGTACGGCACATGGCCGAGGTCGAGCGCAGCTGGTTCCTGCGGGTGCTCGCCCAGCAGGACATAGCGCCGATCTGGTACAGCGAGGAGGACCCGGACGGGGAGTTCCACCTCACCGACGAGGACACCTCGGAGGCCGCCTTCGCCATCTGGCGGGAGGAGATCGCCAAGGCCAAGGAGGCCGCCGCGGGCCGCTCCCTGGAAGATGTCGTCACCCGTCGCGGCCGCGGGGACTACAACCTGCGCTGGATCTATCTGCACATGATCGAGGAGTACGCCCGCCACAACGGCCACGCCGACCTCATCCGCGAGCGGATCGACGGCGCCACCGGCGAGTAGTGGCGCCGTGTCAGACGGGGCCGCGGGGCCGACGCCCCGCGGCCCTCATACGGGGATGACCATCGGAGCCCTCCTTGGCTTGACAGCGGCGCACCGCCGAGAACCAGCCACCGCGAGGCCACTCAGAGCACGCGGTCCGGATGTGAACAGAAACCATCCGAGCACGTACGAACTCTCGGCGCAAGGTTTCGCGTCGGCCGCAATCATCTTTCGTTCATCTTCGTGAAGTCGGGAAAGACGGCCGACACCTGGGGAAAATACGAGGTCAGCAGGGATGCCCTGGTCTCCGCAGCCACCCCGGAAGGCGGACTGATCACAAAAAAGTTCGGCCGCACCCCTTGCCAGACCCAGATCGTACGCGTTCGGATTAATTGCGTCGGCGGCGCCCGTGAGACCCGCGTCTCCCCATGAAGCCGCCTGGCCGCATGGCTGGATCCATACCTCTACGCCTGCCCGGACCGTGCGATCGCCGTCTGCCACCTTCCCCCTTCCCCAGGAGCGAGACATGCTCGACCTCACCTCCGTCGACCTGCTCGAGGCGTTCACCCAGGAGCTGAAGCTGTGCAAGCTCAAGCCCGATGAGCACGTCGTCGTCCTGTCCGAGCCCACCAGCCGCGGCGACTACGTGGCGGCGGCCTTCGGCGCGGCCAAGGCCTGCGGCGCGCACGTCATCGCCGCCACGGTCCCCGGCGGCAACCCGTCGCCCTCGGACAGCACCCGCACCGGTGCCGGACCCGGCCTGAGCGCGGTGCTCGGCGACACCGCCGCGCAGGACCTGCTCAAGGCCGCCGACCTCGTCGTGGACCTCACCCGGGAGGGCTTCATCCACGCCCCGCTCCAGCAGGAGATCATGCGGACGGGCACCCGCATCCTCTTCGTGTGCGACGCCCCCGACGTACTCATCCGCAACCTCCCCAAGCCGGAGGACAAGGCGGAGGTACTCAAGGGCGTCAACCTGCTGAAGAGCGCGTCCGTCATGCGGGTGACCTCCGAGGCCGGCACCGACCTGACCGTCGAACTGCCGGGCTCCAAGCCGGAGTTCCAGGTGGGTTTCGCCGACGACCCGGGCCGCTGGGACCACTGGCCGAGCACCATGGTCCTGTGCTGGCCGCGGTTCTCCGAGGGCCGGATCGTGCTCTCCGAGGGCGACATCCTGCTGCCGTTCAAGGAGTACGTGCGTCAGCCGGTCACGCTGGAGATCGCTGGCGGGAACATCGAGAAGGTGTCCGGTGGCGCCGAGGCCCATCTGCTGAACACCTTCTTCGACGACGCGGACGACGCATGGGGGCGCAGCCTGTCCCATATGGGCTGGGGTCTGATGCGCACCGCCGACTGGTTCGCCACCGCCCTGTACGGCAAGGAAGAGCTCATGGGCATGGACGCGCGGGCGTTCGCCGGGAACTTCCTGTGGTCCACCGGGCCCCACCCCGTACTCGAGCGCGAATCGTACGCCCACGTCGACATCGCCATGCGCGGCTGCACCGTCTCCGTCGACGACCAGGACGTCGTCACCGCGGGCCGGCTCGTCGACTTCTGATCCCGCCGCCGCACCCGCATCTGGAGAGAACATGGCATCCACCCAATCCCTCGACGTCGTCATCGTCGGCGGCGGGCTCGGCGGAATGACCGCCGCGCTGTCGCTGCGGCAGCGCGGCCATCACGTGACCGTACTGGAGCAGGCACCGCGGTTCGGCGAGATCGGCGCGGGTATCCAGACGGCGCCCAACGCCAGCCGGGTCCTGCTCGGGCTGGGGCTGCGCAGGCAACTGGAGGCCATCCGCACCGAGCCCCTGGACCAGGTGCGGCGCCGGTGGAAGGACGGCAGCATCATCGGGCTGACCCAGCTCGGTGACCACTGCAAGCAGCGGTACAACGCGCCGTACTGGCACTACCACCGGGCCGATCTGCACGGGGTCCTCACCGATGCCTGCGTCGAGCCGACCGGCCCCGGCCCGGTGGTCGCGCTGCACACCTCGAGCCGGGTCAGCGAACTGGACCGGCGCGACCCCCGCCGCCCCGCGGCCGTGACCGAGGACGGCCGGCGCTTCGAAGCCGATGTGCTGATCGGCGCCGACGGCATCCGGTCCCGGGTCCGCGACCTCATGGGCCTCCCGGACACCCTGCTGTTCTCCGGCGAGATGGCCTTCCGGGCCCTCATCCCCGGCGACCTCATCGCCGCCGACCCGGCCACGCGCTTCTTGATGGACCGCTTCCAGAGCACCATCTGGTACGGCCCCGACCGGCACCTGGTCCACTACATGATCCGCGGCGGCGAGTACCTCAACGTCGTCGGCTGCGTCCCGTGCACGGACGAGGTCGCCGAGAAGTGGACCGGCTCGGCCACCGCGGAAGACCTGGTGAACGCCTACGAGGGCTGGGACGACCGGGCGGCGGCGATGCTGTCCAAGGCCAAGGAGGACGTGCTCTCCTTCGCCCTCTACCACCGCCGGCGCGACCCGGTCTGGATGGACGGCCGGGTGGCCCTCCTGGGCGACGCCTGCCACGCCATGCTGCCCTACCAGGCCCAGGGCGCCTCCCAGGCCATGGAGGACGCCGCCGTACTGGCCGAGGAACTGGGCCGGATAACCGCCGAAGGCGTCGAGGGCGCACTGCGGCGTTATGTGGACCGGCGGGCCAAGCACGCCGGCATGGTCCAGGACGCCTCACTTCAGAACAAGACCTTCTACCACTACCCCGACGGCCCGCAGCAGGAGGCCAGGGACGCCCTGCTGCGGCGCGGCTTCGACGGCGAATCCGACGTCTCCTACCACTGGTTGTGGAGCGGCAGCCCCCTCGAGGACCCGGACCTGGGCGCCTTCGACTACCGCTTCGCCCGCTGACCGGCCCCTCCCTTCCCCTCCCCTCCTCTCTCCCCCTCTCCCCAACCCCCCATCCCCGCTCATCACTTGCCCCTCCGGGCCACTTCCCGCTCATCCACCTCGGTGTCGCCCCGCGCGGGCACATCCCCGAACACCCCGTGGAGCGACAGTGAAAACAGGCGACCAGATCGTCCAGGACCTCCCATGGAGATGGGGGGTCCAGGGCAGGATCTTCATCATCGGCGGCCTCGGCTATCTCTTCGACGCCTATGACATCGCCCTCAACGGCTTTCTGATGCCACTGCTGGGCGACCACTTCCACCTCTCCCTCTCCCAGCGAGGTCTGGTGGCCACCGCCAATCTGGTGGGCATGGCCGTGGGCGCGGTGACCTGGGGCGCGATCGCCGACCGCATCGGACGCAAGAAGTCCTTCAGCGTCACCCTGCTGATCTTCGCGCTGTTCTCGGTGGCCGGTGCCCTGGCCCCGAACTACGCGGTCTTCCTCGCCCTGCGCTTCATCGCGGGTGTCGGACTGGGCGGTTGTGTTCCCGTCGACTACGCCCTGGTGGCGGAGTTCTCCCCGACGAAGTACCGCGGACGCGTACTGACCGCGCTGGACGCCTGGTGGCCGATCGGCGTGACCCTGTGCGGTCTGGTCTCGACGGCCATGCTGTCCCTCGACGGCAACTGGCGGTGGATGCTCAGCGTGATGAGCGTTCCGGCGCTGCTGCTGTTCTGGGTGCGCAGGGGTGTGCCGGAGTCGCCGGTCTACCTCAGCAGGAAGGGCAGGGAGGCCGAGGCGCGGGCCGTCATCGACGATCTGGTCGCCCGCACGGGTGCGCCTGTCGAGCCGTACGCCATACCCGACCCGGTGCACGAGGCCGGGGGGAACGGCCCGCGCGCCGCGCTCGAACAGCTGCGTGCGGTCTGGAGGTTCAGCCCGCGCATCACCTCCGCCGCCTGGCTGCTGTTCGCCACCGTCATGCTGGTGTACTACGCGGCCCTGAGCTGGCTGCCGTCCATCCTCAAGGAGGAGGGCCTCGGCGACACGGCCGCCTTCATGAGCACCACGCTGATGAGCGCGGTCGGCATCGTCGGTGTCCTGACCTCCACGGTGCTGGTGGACGCGGTCGGCCGGAAGTGGCTCATAGGTGTCTCGGCCCCGGTCGCCTCGCTCGCACTGGTGGTGTTCGCACTGGTGATGCGCATGCCGACGGGTTCCGTCGTGGCCATCGGCGTCTTCGGCTTCCTGATGCAGCTGACCATCCCCGCCATGTACGCCTACGTCTCCGAGCTGTACCCGACGACGCTGCGGGCCAGCGGCTTCGGCTGGGCGTCCTCGTTCAGCCGGGTGCTCACCGGCTTCGCCCCGATGCTGTTCGGCTCGGTGATGTGGCCGCTGCTGGGGTTGCCGCTGACGTTCGGGGTACTGGCCGTGGCCGTCCTGGGGGCCGTCGTCTGGACGGCGTTCGCGGCGCCCGAGACAAAGGGCCGCGACCTGGACGAGGACGACCCGGCCGCGGTGCCCGCCCCCGCGTGCCCGGAGCCGGCCGTCGGTCAGCCGGTGCGCTGAAGGACAGCCCGCCCCGACCGCCCGGGTCGGCCTTCGCAAACGACAGGAGAAACATGAAGCCCGCTCCCTTCCAGTACCACCGAGCGCGCGATGTCGAGGGCGCCACGGCACTCCTGGCCGAACTGTCCGACGAGGCCAAGGTCATCGCCGGTGGCCAGAGCCTGGTCGCGATGATGAACTTCCGGCTGGCCCGCCCGGGGCATCTGGTCGACATCGCCGGCCTGCGCGAACTCGACCACCTCGGCGTCGGGGCCGACGGCGCGCTGCACATCGGGGCGCTCACCACCCATCACACGGTGGAGACCGCGCCCGCGGACCGGCTCGGGGCGGGTTTCGAGGTCGTCCGCGATGCCATGCGGTGGATCGGGCATCTGCCGATCCGGACCCGCGGCACCGTGGGCGGCAGCATCGCGCACGCCGACTCGACCGCCGAGTGGTGTCTGCTGGCGGTGCTGCTCGACGCCGAGTTCCTGGCCCACGGCCCGCGCGGGCGGCGGCGCATCCCGGCCGGTGAGTTCTTCTTCGGCTACTACACCACCGCCCTGGAACCCGACGAGATCCTCGTGGAGATCGTCTTCCCCGGCCCCGCGCCGCATGCGGCGCTCACCGAGTTCGCCGAGCGTCGCGGGGACTTCGCCATCGTCTCCGCCGCGGTCGATCTGGCCACCGAGGGCGAGGACGTCCTCGGCGGCCGGGTGGCTCTGGGCGGTGTCGCCGCGATGCCGGTACGGGTGCCCGAGGCGGAGGCCGTGCTGGCGGCCGGCGGCTCGTTCCGGGCCATCGCGGAGGCGGCGGCCGCCGCCGTGGATCCGCCCAGTGACGGACACGGCAGCGGCGACTACCGCAAGCACCTCGTCCGCAATCTGATCGAGCGAGCCTGTGAGGAGGCGATCTCACGATGACGTCCGCCAAGGACGACCGGCTGGTCGGCAGGTCGGTGGCGCGCCGCGAGGACCCCCGGCTGCTGTCCGGGCGCGGCCGTTTCGTCGACGACATCGAGCTGCCCGGCATGTTGCACGCGCAGTTCGTCCGCAGCACGGTCGCCCATGGGACGATCAGCGAGATCGATCTGACCGGGGTGCGTCAGGTCCCGGGGGTCGTCGCCGCGTTCACCGCCGCCGACCTGGAGCTGGGTGATATCACCGCCCGACTCGGCCGCCCGCTCTCGGAGTTCGTGCCGACCGCCATGCCCGTCCTCGCCCGCGACCGGGTGCGCTACGTCGGCGAGCCGGTCGCCGTGGTCGTCGCCCGCGACCCCTACCTCGCCGAGGACGGTCTGGAGGCCGCCAAGGTGACGTACGCGCCCCTGCCGCCCATCACCTGCGAGGAACAGGCCCTGGCCCCCGGCGCTCCGCGGGTGCATGCGGAGGCCGCCGCGAACACCCTGGTCGACGTCGGCCTGTTCGCCACCGAGGGCATCGACGAGATCTTCGACCAGGCTCCCTGCGTGGTCCACGTCGATGTGCGAACCGGCCGGCAGAACGCCCTGCCGCTGGAGACGCGTGGCGCGGTGGCGCAGTGGGACGCCCGGGAGGAGCAGCTCGTCCTGCACACCTGCACCCAGACCCCGCATCAGGTGCGGACCGCGGCCTCCCGCTGTCTGCGGCTGGACGAGCGCGCGGTGCGCGTGATCGTCCCGGACATGGGTGGTGGCTTCGGTCTCAAGTGCGTGGTCGGCCGTGAGGAGATCGCCACCGCGGCGGCCGCGCTGCGGCTCGGCCGGCCCGTCAAGTGGATCGAGGACCGCAAGGACGCCCTGTCCGCCTCGTTCCTCGCCCGGGAACAGCACTACACCGCACGCGCCGCCTTCGACGCCGACGGCCGGATCCTCGGCCTCGACGCGGACGTGGTGTGCGACATGGGCGCCTACTCCTGCTATCCGTTCACCGCCGGTATCGAGCCGCTGATGGCCTCCGCCGAGATGCCCGGCGTCTACAAGGTCCCCGCCTACCGGGTGCGCGGCCGGGCCATCACCACCAACAAGGCGCCGACCGCCCCCTACCGGGGCGTGAGCCGCCCGAGTTACGTCATGGCCATGGAGCGGCTGATGGAACGCGCCGCCCGCGAACTGCGCCTGGACCCGGTGGAGATCAGGCGCCGCAACGTCATCACCGACTTCCCGTACACCGGCGTCAACAACATCACCTACGACCCCGGCTCATATCTGGAATCCCTCGACCTGTGCGAGCGGGTCCTGCGCGAGGCGGGCTGGTACGACCGGCAGGCCACGGCCACGGCCGAGGGGAGGCACATCGGGATCGGCTACAGCTGCTTCAGCGAGCGCACCGGCTACGGCTCCGCCGCCTTCGCCCAGCGCAAGATGGAGGTCGTGCCCGGGTTCGACCTCGCCGAGGTCCGCATGGACACCAGCGGCGCGGTCACCGCCACCACCGGCACCATCAGCCACGGGCAGAGCCATGAGACGACCATGGCGCAGATCGTCGCCGATACGCTCGGGCTCGACATCGCCAAGGTCAAGCTCCACCAGGGCGACACCGACCGCATCACCTACGGCTGGGGCACCTTCGCCAGCCGCTCGATCGCGGTCGGCGGCAGCGCCGTACGTCTGGCGGCGGGCAGGCTCGGCGACAAGCTCCGCGCCATCGCCGCCGCCGAGTGGGGCATCCCCCCGGAGGACACCGAACTGGACCGGGGCCGGGTCCGCCGGCGCGACGACCCGGATGTCGCACTCACCTACGAGCGGCTGGCCGACACCGCCTATCTCAAGTCGCATCTGCTGCCCAAGGACATCGACCCGGGCCTGACCGCCACCGCCGTCTTCGACGTCCACAACGACGGCACCTTCTCCAACGCCACCCACGGGGTGGTGGTGGAACTGCACGAGGGCACCGGGCAGGTGGAGATCCTGGCCTACTTCTGCGTCGAGGACTGCGGTGTCGCCGTCAATCCGCAGGTGGTGGAGGGGCAGTGCCGGGGCGGCATCGCACAGGGCATCTCGGGGGCGCTCTTCGAGCAGATCACCTACGACGCCCAGGGCGAGCCGTCGGCCACCAGCTTCATGGACTACAAGGTGCCCACCGCCCACGAGATCCCGGAGGTGGTGATCCACCATCTTCAGACCCCTTGCGCCTTCACCGCGACGGGAGCCAAGGGCGCCGGGGAGGGCGGCACCATCGGGGCCCCCGCCGCCGTACTCAACGCCGTCAACGACGCGCTGCGGCTCACCGGCGTCGAGCTGGACGACACGCCCATCACACCGGAGACGGTCCACCGTGCCCTGATCCCCCGCACACCGGAGCAGACACCATGAACGACACCACCGGCCTGGGCGACGACGTCCAGCTCATCACGCTCGACGTCAACGGCACGCCCTACGAGGTGATCACGGCACCGCGCCGCACCCTGGTGGATGTGCTCCGCCACGATCTGCGGCTGACCGGCACCCACGTCGGCTGCGAGCACGGGATCTGCGGCGCCTGCACCGTGCTCGTCGACGGGCTCCCGGTCCGGGCCTGTCTGATGTTCGCCGCCCAGGCGGAGGGAGCGCGGATCACCACCGTCGAATCCCTCGCCGACCCCGGCACCGGCGAGCTCAGCGATCTCCAGCGGGCCTTCACCGCCCACCACGGCCTCCAGTGCGGCTTCTGCACCCCCGGCTTCCTGATGCTGGCCCAGGGCTTCCTCGCGGAGCGGCCGGAGGCGACCAAGGAGGACATCCGGGAGGTCGTCGCCGCGAACCTGTGCCGGTGCACCGGCTACCAGACCATCGTCGAGGCGATCGACGCCTGCGCGACCGCCCGGCGCTCCCAGCGGGCCATGGGCGCCGAGGAGGAATCATGCAACTGATCAATACCGTTTCCGTCCCAGCCGAGCCCGACGCGGTGTTCGCGCTGCTCGAAGACGTCCAACGAGTGGCGTCCTGTATGCCAGGCGCCGCCCTCGAAGGCCGTGACGGCGACGCCTGGCGCGGCACCGTCAAGATCAAGGTGGGCCCGATCTCGGCCGCCTACGCCGGCACCGTGCGCTTCCTGGAGGTCGACGCCGAAAAGCGGAGGCTGCGTGTCCACGCCAGCGGCGCCGACACCCACGGCAGCGGCGACGCCGAGGCCGAGGTCTCCCTGGAGGTCGTCCCGGCCGAGGGCGGCGCGCAGCTGAACCTCTCCACCGACCTGGTGATCCGGGGCAAGATCGCCCAGTTCGGCAAGGGGGCCATCGGGGCGGTGTCCGACAGGATCCTCCAGCAGTTCGCCCAGAACCTCGGCAACCTGCTCCTCCAGCGGGACGGCGCGGCGGCGCCCCCCGTCTCCGGCACCGCGCCCGCCGCGTCCGCTCCCGCGGTCGGCGCACCCGCCGAGGCGCCCGGTGAGCTCAACGGAATGGTGCTGATCGCGGGCCCGCTGCTGAAGAAGTACGGCCCGGTCGCGGGCGCCTTCCTGCTCGGGTTCGTGCCCGGCTGGCTGCTGGGGAGGCGCCGATGAGCGGCGGACTGTACGGCGCCACCACCAACCGCACCTACCGGCGGGCCGGCTTCGGTGGAGCGGTGCGGCGCGGCAGCCGTCCGGCGATCGTCGTGGTGGACCTGACCCGGGGTTTCACCGAGGACTCGTATCCCTCGGGTGCCGACCTCTCCGAGGTCGTGGCGGCCACCACACGCCTGATCGAGGCGGCCCGGCCGGTGGAGGTGCCGGTGATCTTCACCGCGATCGCCTACACCGAGGCCGAGGCGTCCGGTGACGCGGTGGCCTGGCTGCGCAAGGCTCCGGGCATGCGCGCACTGGTCGAGGGCAGTGATGCGGTGGCCGTCGACCCGCGGCTGCCCATGCGGCCGGAACACGATCACCTGGTGGTGAAGAAGGGGGCCTCGGCCTTCTTCGGCACGGGGCTCGCCGCCACCCTGACCGGTCTCGGCCGCGACACCGTCGTGGTGTGCGGCGCCACCACCAGCGGCTGTGTGCGGGCCACCGTGGTCGACGCCGTCCAGTCGGGCTTCCCGGTGCTGGTGCCCCGTGCCTGCGTGGGCGACCGGGCCGAGGGGCCCGCGGACGCGGCCCTCTTCGACATCCAGGCCAAGTACGGCGACGTCGTCACCCTCGAGGACGCCGTCGGCTACATCAGCTCCGTTCCCGCCCCAGCGGCTCCTGACGCGGCCCGGCGTTCCCACCGACGAGGAGACAGCACATGACACGGCGTTCGGTCCAGCAGAACGCGCTCGCCGATCTGGCCGATGTGCCGGCCACGAGCCGGTGGGCACGCTCCGGGGAGGTGCGGCTGCACGCCCTGGACTACGGCGGCGACCTGCCGCCGCTGGTCGTCCTGCCCGGTATCACCAGTCCCGCGGTCACCATGGACTTCGTGGCACGCGAACTGACCGATCTGGTCAGGCCGGTGGTGCTGGACGTGCGCGGCCGGGGTCTTTCGGACGAGGGCGACGGCTACGGGCTGGCGGAGTACGCCGAGGACACCGAAGCCCTCATCACCCAGCTCGGCCTCGACCGTCCGCTGCTCCTCGGCCACTCCATGGGCGCGCGGATCGCGGCGGCCGTCGCGGTGCGTGCCAAGGTGCCCCTGCGCGGCACCGTGCTGGCCGATCCGCCGATGAGCGGTCCGGATCGCGGCCCCTACCCCACGACCCTGGAGGTGTTCCTGCGGCAGCTCGCCGAAGCCCGGCGCGGAACGGACGCCGACGAGGTGGCCGCCTCCTGGCCCACCTGGCCCCGGCGGGAGCAGGAACTGCGGGCCCGCTGGCTGTCCAGCTGCGCAGAGGAGGCCATCGTGGCCACGCACCACGGCTTCGAGCACGAGGACTTCTTCGACTGGTGGCCCCGGGTGCCCGGACCGGCCCATCTGCTCCACGGAGCCGACAGCCCCGTCGTGACGGCGGAAGGGGCGCGGGAGGCCGCCGAGCGCAATCCGCCGGCACCGCTGCACACGATCCCCGGCGCCGGTCACATGATCTTCTGGGACGCCCCGGCGATCGCCACCGCGACGCTCCGCGACGCGCTCCGGACCATCCTCTCCCCGGCCGCCTGACCGGTGCCCACCGCCCCGTTTCGGAGGACCAACCCCATGGCAGACCATCACATCGGGCTGATCGTGCCCAGCTCCAACCTGACGATGGAGACCGAGCTTCCCCGGATGCTCGACGCGCGGGCGTCCATCGCGCCCGACGACCGCTTCGTCTTCCACACCAGCCGGATGCGGATGAAGCACGTCACCCCGGACGAACTGCGCGATATGAACGCGCAGACCGAGCGGGCCGCCCTCGAACTGGCCGACGCGCGGCCCGATGTCGTCGCCACCGCCTGCCTGGTCGCCATCATGGCGCAGGGGCCGGGCCACCACTGTGCGGCGGAGGCCGACATCGCCTCCGCGCTGCGGTCCGAGGGCTCCCGGGCGCCCGTGGTCTCCAGCGCCGGCGCGCTGCTCAGCGGCATCGAGGCGCTCGACGCCCGCCGGGTCGCGATCATCACGCCGTATATGAAGGAGCTCACCGCCAAGGTGGTCGACTACACCGAGGACGCCGGGATCGAGGTGGTCGACGCGCTCAGCCTCGAAGTTCCGGACAACCTGGCGGTGGCCCGCCTGGACCCGGCCGATCTACGTGACCACTGGCGCCGCCTGAACCTGGGCAGGGCCGACGCACTGGTGCTGTCGGCCTGTGTGCAGATGCCGTCGCTGGCGTCGATCCAGCCCGTCGAGGACGAGGCGGGGCTGCCCGTGCTGTCGGCGGCCACCTCCACCGCGTTCCGCATCCTGACGGAGCTCGGGCTGCCGCCCGTCGTGCCCGGCGCCGGGAGCCTGCTCGGCGGCCAGGTCTCCGGCCCCTGCGCCGGGAGCGGCGCCGGCGTCCGCCCCGATGTCCCTCGGCGTCAACCGTGCGTGCTTAAGTAGGTTCCATGACTGATCCCACCCCGCCCGCCCCAACCGGGCCGGAGGCCCCCACTGCCCTGACAGCCGCGCCCGGCTATCAGGTCCGCCGTCTCTACCAGGCGTATCTCGCCGCGTGGGCGCGGGAGGTGGACCCAGTCCTCACCGGCCCCCAGTTCGCGGTGTTGCAGACGGTGGAGGCCCACCCCGGCCAGGACCAGCGTTCCATGGCCGCCGCCGTCGCCCTGGACACCTCCACGATGGCGGATGTGGCTCGCCGGCTGGAGAACCGTGGGCTGCTCGCGCGGAAAACAGCGGCCGCCGACGGCCGTCGCAAACTGCTCTACCTGACCGACGCGGGCAAAGAGGCCCTTCAGGACGCGAACCACCGGGCGCGCAGGCTCGACAAGATCCTCCTGGAGTCCTTCGACGAGACGGAACGCGAACGGTTCGTCGTCGAGCTGAAGGCGCTCGCCGACCGCTGGGAGGAGCTGGCGGAGGCGGCATAGCCCGGCCGCTGGGAGGAGCCGACGGAGGCGGCATCGACCGCTGGGAGGAGCCGACGGAGGCGGCATAGCCCGACCGCTGGGAGGAGCCGACGGAGGCCGCGCAGCCGGGCCCTCAGTCCTCGACGGCGCCCTCCAGGACCAGCGTCAGCCGCAGGATGGCCGCCCGCACCCCGTCGCCGTACGGATCGTACGGATCCTCGCCGAGCGCGCCGGCGGCTTCGCGCGCCAGCGCCAGCTGGCCACGGGCCGCCTCCTCCTGGCCCAGCTTCAGGTGGCCCGCGGCCACGTTGAGGTGGAGGGAGGGCAGGAAAGCCCGCGGCGCCAGGGCCCCGGTGAGTCCGTCGGCGGCGGCGAGCGCCCGCAGGTCCCAGATCAGCTCGTCGAGCGGATCGTCCTGGGTGTCGGCGAGATAGTGGGCGAGGGCGCAGCGGTGGAAGGGGGCGCCGTCCCGTTCGATCTCCCGCCACAGCGCGGCGAGGCGATTGCGCGCCTCCTCCCGGTCGCCGCCCCGGTGCAGCATGACCGCCTGCCCGATCCGGGTCAGTACGGCCTCGCCGTCCGGCGTCTGGTGCCGAGCTTCCGCCATCGCCGCCTCCCGTCCTTCGGACGACGCCAGGGCCTGTCGTCAAAGGGAGCGCCCTGCTCGCGGCCGGGCGCCCCTTTGACGACAGACCCTAGCCGTTCGCGCCCGCGCCGTTCGGCGTGTCGTGGCGCGGCGGGGCCTTGAAGAGGGTGTCGTCCGGCGCGCCGTAGCGGCGGGCCAGCTCGGTCACGGCGCGGGCGACGGCCGACCGCAGCTCGGGCGGGCCCAGCACCTCGGCGTCGGTGCCCAGCCGCAGCATGTCGTGGACCGCGACCGGCAGCGACTCCACGGGGAGGACGACACGCCGTCGCCCGTCGTCGTCGGGCGGGCCCGCCGCGGCCACCGCATCCGCGCCCACCGCCCCGAACTGCATCGGGAGCAGCTTCACCCCGCGCTCGGAGAGCAGCAGCTCGGCCTCGCCCTGGAAGCGCATGGACTCCAGCCGGCGGGACGACTCCGCCCAGGAGGCGGCGAGGTCGAATCCGGCGGGCCGCTCGAAGACCTCCGCCAGCACCTCGGCGTCGAGGATCCGCGACACCCGGTAGCTGCGCACGGAGTCCTCGACCCGCGCCACCAGGTACCAGATGCCGCCCTTGAGCACGAGGCCCAGCGGGCACAGCTCGCGTCGCACCTCGCCGCGCCAGCGGCGGTAGTGCACCCGCAGGATCCGCCGCTCCCATACCGCCGCGGCCGCCGCCGCCAGGTGAGGCACCGGCTCGGCGTCCCGGAACCAGCCCGGCGCGTCGAGGTGGAAGCGCTCCTGGATGCGGCGGGAGCGCTCGCCCAGCTCGGCCGGGAGCGCCGCCCGCAGCTTGAGCTGGGCCGTGGTGAGGTCGGCGCCCAGGCCCAGCTCGGCGGCCGGGCCCGGCATCCCGGCGAGGAAGAGCGAGTCGGCCTCGTCGCCGGTGAGCCCGGTCAGCCGGGTGCGATAGCCGTCGAGCAGCCGAAAGCCCCCGGTCGGGCCCCGGTCGGCGTAGACCGGCACCCCGGACGCGCTCAGCGCCTCCACGTCGCGGTAGACGGTGCGCACCGAGACCTCCAGCTCGGCGGCGAGTTCGGGCGCGGTCATCCGGCCCCGGTTCTGTAGCAGCAGGAGCAGTGAGAGAAGGCGGTCGGCGCGCATGCGGTCCATTGTGGCCGCCGTACCTGACAGAAGATGTCAGGTACGGCGGCCAGAGTGAGGTCCACAGCCGATCCCGGCCCCGGAAAGGACCCACCATGACCACGCACACCACCGGCCACTTCACCTACGCCGACTGGCAGGAGACGGCCCTCGAGGAGACCGAGGGCGGCGCCAAGCTGGCCCGGGCCGTGGTCACGAACGCCTTCTCGGGCGGTATCGAGGCACCGCGGACCAGCTGCCAGTACGCCATCACCTATCTGCCCGACAAGACCGGCGTCTGCTGCGGCTACGAGCTGCTGACCGGCACCCTCGACGGGCGCGCGGGCAGCTTCGTCGTGGTGCAGCACGCCCACTGGGGCGAGGACGCCACTGTCCACTGCGCCTTCGAGGTGGTGCCCGGATCCGGCACCGGTGAGCTGACCGGGCTCACCGGGTCGGGCACCTTCTCCGCCGTCCAGGGGGAGTCCGAGATCCCCTACAGCTTCGACTACACGCTCTAGCCCCGGTCAGGCGCCGAGATCCGGGATCCGCCAGTCGATCGGGGTGTGACCCTGGGCCTTGACCGCCTCGTCGATCTGGCTGAAGGGGCGCGACCCGAAGAACTTCTTCGCCGACAGCGGGGACGGGTGCGCCCCCTTCACCACCGCGTGCCGCGACGCGTCGATGAGCGGCAGCTTCTTCTGGGCGTAGTTCCCCCAGAGGACGAAGACGGCCGGATCGGGGCGCGAGGCCACCGCGCGGATCACCGCGTCGGTGAACTTCTCCCACCCCTTGCTCTTGTGGGAGTTGGCCTCGCCGCCCCGGACCGTCAGCACCGCGTTGAGCAGCAGCACGCCCTGCTCGGCCCAGGGCATCAGATAGCCGTTGTCGGGCACCGGGTGGCCGAGCTCCTCCTTCATCTCCTTGAAGATGTTCCGCAGCGAGGGCGGGGTCTTGACGCCCGGCCGCACCGAGAAGCACAGACCGTGGCCCTGGCCCTCGCCGTGGTACGGGTCCTGCCCGAGGACGAGCACCTTCACCTGGTCGAACGGCGTGGCCTCCAGGGCGGCGAACACCTCCTCGCGCGGCGGGTACACCGGCCCCTTGGCCCGCTCCTCCTCGACGAACTCGGTGAGCTCCTTGAAATAGGGCTTCTCCAGCTCCTCGCCGAGGACCCCGCGCCAGGACTCGGGCAGCACATCGGGCACGTCTTCAACCTCCGGTCGGTGTTTCCGTCCTACGGACACAGAACCTACCGGCGGCCACTGACAACGCCTCACACGCGCCCGGGCCACTTCGGCGGCGCGGGCCCGGACCAAGGTGGCACGGGCCCGGACCGGGGCGGGCACGGGCCCGGACCGGGGCGGGCGCGGGCCCGGACCGGGCGCCGGTCGGCCGAGCCCTGCGGTCAGCCGAGCCCGGCGCCCAGGAGGATGCCACCGTCCACCACGAGCGTCTGGCCGGTGATCCACGCCGACTGGTCGGAGGTGAGGAACGCGGCCGCGCCCCCGATGTCCTCCGGCACGCCGAGCCGCTTCAGCGGATAGGCCGCGGCGGCCTCGTCCTCCCGTCCCTCGTACAGGGCGGTGGCGAACTTGGTCTTCACCACCGCCGGGGAGATGGCGTTGACCCGGACCCGCGGGGCGAACTCCTGGGCGAGCTGCACCGTGAGGTTGATCATGGCGGCCTTGCTGACGCCGTACGCCGCGATGAACGGTGAGGACGACATCCCGGCGAGCGAGGCGATGTTGACGATCGTGCCGCCGTTCTCCCGCTGCCAGGCCTTCCAGGTCCGCTGCGCGAAGCCCAGCGCCGAGACGACATTGGTCTCGAAGACCTTACGGATGACATCGAGGTCGAGATCGGCGATGGGCGAGTAGACCGGGTTGGTGCCGGCGTTGTTCACCAGGTGGTCGACCCGGCCGAACGCCTCCATCGTCCGCTCGACGGCGGCCGCCTGGTGCGCCTGGTCATGGGCCTTTCCGGCGACGTAGATCGCCCGGTCGGCCCCGAGCCGCTCCACGGCCTCCTTCAGCGCGTCCTCGTTGCGCCCGGTGATGCACACCTTGTCACCGCGGGCCACCATGGCCTCGGCGATGGCGTAGCCGATCCCCCGGCTCGCCCCGGTGATGAGCGCGGCCCTGCCGCTGTCCTGTATCTGCTCGGTCATGTGGTGCGTGACTCCTGATCAGTTGAGCGGGCCGCCGGCCACGTACAGGACCTGGCCGGAGACGAAACCGGCCGCCTCACCGGTGAAGAAGGCGATCGCGTTGGCGATGTCGGCGGGCTCCCCGACGCGCTGCACCGGGATCTGGCTCGCGGCCGCCTTCTGGAAGTCCTCGAAGCCCATGCCGACGCGCTCGGCGGTCGCGGCGGTCATGTCGGTGGCGATGAAGCCGGGCGCCACGGCGTTGGCGGTGACGCCGAACTTGCCGAGCTCGATGGCGAGGGTCTTGGTGAAGCCCTGCATGCCTGCCTTGGCCGCCGAGTAGTTGACCTGGCCGCGGTTGCCCAGCGCCGAGCTGCTCGAGAGGTTGACGATCCGGCCGAAGCCCGCGTCCACCATGTGCTTCTGGCAGGCGCGCGACATCAGGAACGCGCCCCGCAGATGCACGTTCAGCACGGTGTCCCAGTCGGACTCGCTCATCTTGAACAGCAGATTGTCGCGGAGCACACCCGCGTTGTTGACCAGGATCGTCGGCGCGCCGAGCTCCTCGGCGACACGCGCGACGGCGGCTTCGACCTGCTCGGCGTCCGACACATCGCAGCCCACGGCGATGGCCTTGCCGCCCGCCTCGGTGATCTTCTCCACGGTGGCCGCACAGGCCCCCTCGTCGAGGTCGAGCACGGCGACGACGCGGCCCTCCTCGGCCAGGCGCACGGCGGTCTCCGCGCCGATACCGCGGGCCGCGCCCGTCACGATGGCAACGCGCTGCTCGGTGGTGGACATATGCGGGCTCTCCCTCGCATCGATGGCGGCTCACCGTCCCGGCCCCGGGAGTGAGCAACCGCTTAGTCTCTCCTGCGCACGAGACGCTATGAGGCCCGCCACCGCCTGTCAACGACCACCCGTATGTGGTCGCTCACCTCCACGCCCTTTGAGCCGATGCGTCACCGCACCAGCAGGTCGAGCAACCGCTCGACCTCCGCCTCCGCGTCCGCCGTCAGACCCGTGTGCACCGGCCCCGGCTGGACGACCGTGGAGCGCGGCGCCACAAGCCAGCGGAAGCGCCGTCCCGCGTCGTCCCCGGCCGCCTGACCGGCACGTTCTCCGCCGCCGCAGACACACTCCACCGCACGCAGCGCGGCCCGTACCGCGGGCACGTCCGCCGTGGGGTCCAGTGCGCGCAGCCGGTCCTCGTCCAGATGGACCCGGGCCGCCACGAAGGACGTGGCGCGGCAGTAGACGACCACACCCGCGTTGATCTGCTCACCCCGCTCGACCCGGGGGACGACCCGCAGCACGGCGTACTCGAAGACATCCCGGCCGTTGTGGAACCCGCTCACCGCGACGCCTTTCCGTCGACCCACACCCGCAGCCACTCGGGAGCCTTGGACGGCGCCTCACCGGCCCGCGCCCCGAGCGTGATCCGCTGTTCCACCGTGGCCGCCCGCTCCAGCAGCACCTCGACATAGGCGCGGCGCACCGCGTCCGGGCCGTCGAAGCCCGGCTCGTCGGTCAGCCATTCGTCGGGGACGTCCGCCACCACCTCGGTGAGCAGTTCCTCGGTGATCCGCGGCGCGAGCGCCCGGCCGGCCGCGGCGATGTCCGGCGCGAACGGCGCGAGGACGTGGTCGGAGGCGTCGTACGGCTTGGTGGCGGCCTTGTCCAGCCCGCGCCAGCCGTGGTGCCAGATCATCGTGGCGCCGTGGTCGATGAGCCACAGCCGCCCGTGCCAGACCAGCATGTTGGGGTTGCGCCAGGAGCGGTCCACATTGCCGATGAGCGCGTCGAACCACACGACCCGCCCGGCCTCCTCCGCGCCCACCTCGAAGGCGAGCGGATCGAAGCCGAGCGACCCCGGGAGGTAGTCCATGCCGAGGTTGAGCCCGCCACTGGCCTTGAGCAGCTCCTGCACCTCCTGGTCCGGTTCGCTCAGACCGATCACCGGATCCAGCTGGATCCGCACCAGATCCGGCACCCGCAGCCCCAGCCGGCTGCCCAGCTGACCGCAGACGACCTCGGCGACAAGGGTCTTGCGGCCCTGCCCGGCGCCGGTGAACTTCATGACATAGGTGCCCAGATCGTCGGCCTCGACGATGCCCGGCAGCGATCCGCCCTCACGCAAGGGCGTGACATACCGGATCGCGGTGACTTCGGTCAACATTTTCCCAGGCTATCCGACTTACTGACCTTGCAATCCACGATTGTCTCCGGACAGGCACAAGCGGGCTGCCCATCAGGGGCCGGCGCCGGGTGCCGGGGCTGCGAAGCGAAGAGGTCGCCGTTCTCGCCGGAGTCAGCACGGACTAGCCCCACCACCGCCGACCACGGCCGCGTCAACTTCGCCCGCTACCACTTCCTCGACCCCGGCGCCCAGCGCTTCTTCGTCGGCGAGCTGTCCACGCTCAGCCCCGAGCTCCGCACCCTGTGGGCCGCCCGCAACGTGCGCAGCCGCCACGACGGCGTCAAACGACCGCGCCACCCGAAGTCGGCCCCGCCTCGGAAGAGCACCTGCGGCTCCTCGCCAGCTGGGCAGCCCCTTCCCCGCCCGCGGAAGGGCCGGGAGCCAGCCGCGCTGACGTGCATCCCTGGACTCCGCACCGGTTCAACTGCTGGGGAATCCGCCTGGCACGGACAGACCAACGAGGCGCTGGCCGCAGCGAGCAGCGGAGCGTTGTCAGTGGCCGGTGGCAGTCTCGGGTGCATGACGGACACCATGGCATTCGACTGGCGGTCCTTCCTGCTCAGGTGGAGCGGGGAGTGGGCGGATTCCCTGCCGGACGGCGAGGCGCGGAGCGAGGACGACGAGGCGGCCCGGCAGTCGCGGTGGCTGGGGTTCCCGCCCGCGTCCGAGGAGCGGATCGCGGCCATGGAAGAGCGCCTGGGCCGGCGGATGCCCCCGTCGTACCGGGAGTTCCTCGAGGTCAGCGACGGGTGGCGGCATGCGGGCGAGTTCGTGTGGCTGCTGGCGGGGACCGAGGACGCGCACTGGCACGACAACGAGTCGGGCCTGGCTGACATGTTCGAGGAGTACCTGGACGAGGATGCCGGGGCCGAGGAGCGGAGGGAGTCGGACATCTGGCGGCGCGGGCTACAGCTCGATGTGGAGTCCGACGTCACCCACGTCCTCCTGGATCCCGAGGACGTGGACGAGGACGGTGAGTGGGCCGTGTACACATGGGCGAGTTGGCGGGCCGCGCCGCCCGAGCGGCACGCCGGCTTCCTCGCGTTCATGCGGGACATGTACCGGGAGTTCCACAGCCTGCGGGCCCAACCGGGCGACGAGGAGTCGGTGTTCGCCAACGATACGACGCGAGAGCTGGACGCCCAGGTGGACCAGGCCCGGCTGGAGGCGCTGCGCGGCGGATGGGAACGGGCCGGGGCGGCGCTGGAGGAGGCCAAGGAGTACGGCAGACCCCGGGCCGCCGGGCTGGGCGACCAGATACGCCGCCTGCTCGGCCAGACCTCCACGGTGTACTTCGAGGGACTGGTGACGGACCGGCGGTACGCTCCCGAGCTGCTGCCACCGCTGGTCGCCGAGCACGCGGCGCACTCCTACCGGGACGACTCCACGCTGACGTTCCATCTGCGAAGCGCCGATGACGACTTGGTGTCACTGGCTTACGCGACGCTGGATCAGGTGCGGAAGGGCACGTACCGGTACACGGCGGCCGGACCGTTCGGGAAGGCGGTCGAGCGGGCGCGGGAGCTGGCGCGGTGGGGAGACACCGACGGGGCGTGGCGGACACTGATACATGCTCTGCCCTTGTGGGAGCCGCTGGGACCGGACCACCTGGCGCCGCTGGGGTGGGTGGCGGACCCCGTGCTCGGGCCGCTGCTGACTCCGGAGCGGGGCCGCGAGCTGCTGTCCACTCCCAGGGGCGGGCAGGTCGGCGAGGCACCGGCCCCGGCGGCCGGGCTCGACACGAACGGCCTGGAGTGGCTCGCGGAGCCAGACCCGGGCAACAACCGCACCTCCTACCGGTTCGTCCTGGTGGAAGGCGTGGAGCCGAAGGAGTTGCCCGGCCGTCTCGCGGACGCGGACGGCACCGTGCTGACCGAACCCATGACGTTCTGGGAGGCGCGCGACAGGTCTCTGGACAACCAGAGGGAGTTCTCGTCCTACGGCGACAGGGCTCTCATGGCGGTCGGCCGGGCCGGCACCGGCTGGAGCTTCGCCTTCGACGGCGATCCCGCTCCGTTCGACCGGCGGCGGTTCGTCTCGCCGGCCGCGGCCGCCAGCGCGGGTACGCGCGCGGTGGTGGTGTGGAGCGGTCTGAGGTCTTGGCACGGGGAGCCGTTCTTCCACCTTTCGGTGGCGCGGGACGGCGTCGAGGAGTACGCGTTCACGTACGCCGACGGAGAGGTCCGCTCAAGCGGGGAGCTACCGCGAGCGCTGGACCCGAGCAGGTTCTTCGGTGACACGGAGGACAGCGCCGAGGCGGAACGGTCGCTGCTGGAGGCGCTGACCGGGGAGTTCGGCGCCCGTCTGCCGCGTCACGCCATCGTGAACGGCCGGCTGCACACGTTCGCCACCCGCTCCTGGACGCGGCCGCCGAGAGACGGCGAGACCTACGTGGTGATCCGCATGCACTAGGAAGCCGCACCGCGGTGGAATACGACCCCGAACGTCCTCGTAACCTACGCCCGGTCGCGTCCACTGTCACCCATGTCACCCATGACGACCGTGGTGACGTCCCCGCGGGCCACCGACCCGATGGCCTGGTCCGCTTGGGACTCCTGGAACTCCACCACGGCCCCGCCGTGCACATGGGCCCACTCGGTCAACACGGCGATCGGCTCCACCAGCGTCCGGCCCAAGTCGGTCAGCACGTACTCGACCCTTCCGCCCTCGGCGTGGCGGTCGACCAGGCCGTACCCCTGCAACCGCCGCAGCGTCTGGGTAAGGACCTTCCGCGAGATCCCGCCGATCAGATCCACCAGTTCGCCGTGCCGGCACGGTTCCCGGCTCAACGCGAACAGCACGACCACGGCCCACTTGTCGGCGATGATCTCGATCGCCAACCTGGCCGGACAGTCGGAGAGGAAGACGCTGCCGGAATACGCACGCACCCCCCGACGGTAACCCGCCGCCAGGAACCTGGAGGTACCCGGCGCCTCACTAGCGTCCCCGGAGGGAGCTACCGAGGGAGGGGACCGCATGGCGTCAGCGATCAAGCGGCCGGGCACGTCCTCGCCCACCAGGGAAGGAAGCCATGACCCACATCCTCGTCGTCGGCGGCACCGGGGCGATGGGCCGCCACGTCATCCAACGCCTGCTCACCACCACCGACGCCGCCATCACCGTCCCCACCCGCGCCCCGGAGTCCGCCCACGCCACCGAACTCGCCGCCACCGCGCCCGGCCGCATCGAACTGGTCGGCTCCGCCACGGTGGCCGTCGACGCCCTGGTCGAGGGGGTGGACCGGGTGTTCGCCAACACCGACTTCTTCGCCACGGGCAGCGCCGTGGGGGAATACCGCCAGGGACTGGACCTGCTGGCCGCCGCGGAGGCCGCCGGCGTGGAGCGTTTCATCTGGTCCTCGTTGGACAGCGCGGTGTCCCTGACCGGCCACCCCGTACCGCACTTCGACAGCAAGGCCGCCGTCGCCGCCCACATCGACCTGATGCGGTCGGAGGAAATGCTCCGCGAGGAGACCGACGGCTGGTACACCAACCACGTGTCGGTGCTGACCACGGCGCCGTACTTCGAGAACCTGCGGTACCGCCTCACCCCCCAACCGGATGGCCGGGGAGGCTTGACCTTCAGGCTTCCGCTCGGCGCTGCCCACTATCCGCTCATCGCCCTCGACGACATCGCCTGGTTCACCGGCCACATGTTCGACAACTGGCAGTCCTGGGGCGCCCGCGACCTCGCGGTGATCGGCGACAGCCTCACCGGCGACGAGATCGCCGCCGCCTTCGCGCGGGTCACGGGCATCCCCAGCGCCTACGCCCCGATGCCGCACGACGAACTGCGCGCCGCCCTCCCCGACTTCGGCCACGACTACGTGGCGATGTTCCAGTTCTTCGCCGACCGGGACCTCCGCACCCGCGACCGGGACATCACGCTCCTGCGCCGCCTGCACCCCGACTTGATGACCTTCGAGGACTGGCTGCGCCGCACGGGGTGGACGGGTGCCTGATCGCCGAGCTCAGCCCTGGAGGCCGTGCCCATGAACGCCGGTCCGGCCGGCCCAAGGTGACCGGATACAGTGCGCGAGAGGGAAGTCCTCAGGGAGGGGAAGCGTGACCGACACCAGCGACATCCGGCCCGCCGAGGGTGAAGCGCAGGCGCCGCGGCAGAGCCGACTGCGCCGCCTGATGGGCTACATCCCCCTGATCGCCCCCGTGCTGCTGTGGGCCGTGCCGTGCTGGGTGCTCCTGCACACCGGCCAGCACTGGCCGCTGCCCGTCACGCTGGTCGGCACCGCCCTGTTCGCCCTCGGTCTCATCGGTATGCCGCTCATGATGGTGCGCGGCCACGGGCGGCGCCAGCAGGATCGGGCGGCGATCGTCGGCGACACCCTGCTGGGCGCCAGCTGGATTCTGTTCACCTGGTCCGTTCTGCTCGGTGTCCTGTTGCGGCTCGCCCTGACCGTGGCCGGCGTCGGCGAGAGCCAGGACCGGGCCCGAATCGTCACCTGGGCCGTCCTCGGCACCACCGCCGTACTGCTCGGCTGGGGGTACGCCGAGGCCCGCCGTGTGCCACGCGTGCGCCGACTCGACGTGCGACTCCCCCGGCTGGGTCCCGGGTTGGACGGCATCCGCGTCGCCCTCATCACCGACACCCACTACGGCCCGCTCGATCGCACCCGCTGGTCGGCGCGGGTATGCGAGACGGTGAACACTCTGGAAGCCGACCTGGTCTGCCACACCGGCGACATCGCGGACGGCACGGCCGAACGCCGCCGCGCCCAGGCCGCACCACTCGGTACCGTGCGGGCCACCCGGGCCCGGGTGTACGTCACCGGCAACCACGAGTACTACAGCGAGGCCCAGGGCTGGGTCGACCTGATGGACCAGCTGGGCTGGGAGCCGCTGCGCAACCGCCATCTGCTGCTCGAACGCGGAGGTGACACCCTCGTGGTGGCCGGCGTGGACGACGTCACCGCCGAGTCCTCCGGCCTGGCGGGCCACCGCGCCCACCTCGCCGGGGCCTTGGACGGCGCCGACCCCGACCTACCCGTCCTGCTCCTGGCGCACCAGCCCAAGTTCATCGACCGGGCAGCGGCCGCCGGTATCGACCTCCAACTCTCCGGCCACACCCACGGCGGCCAGATCTGGCCCTTCCACCACCTCGTCCGCATCGACCAGCCCGCCCTCGCCGGACTCAGCCACCACGGCCCCCGCACCCTCCTCTACACCAGCCGCGGCACCGGCTTCTGGGGCCCGCCGTTCCGGGTCTTCGCCCCCAGCGAGATCACCCTGCTGGTGCTCCGCTCCCCGCACCCGCCCACCTCGATATAGCACTCGAGCGGGAAGCTCCCGACACGCAATGAGGAAATCAGGGCGCCTGATACTCCAGCCGGGATCAGTCGAAGAGGGAAAGGTCGATGGATTCCGCGAGGGCCGCGTAGCCCGCGTCGTTGCCGTGGAGGTAGTCGCCCATGTGCAGGTCGCCGCGGATGCGGGTGGGGTCGGCGGGGTCGCGCCAGACGGCGTCGAAGTCGAGTACCCCGTCGAAGGCACCGCTCGTGCGCATCCATGAGTTGACGTGTTCGCGCGCCTTGTCGCCCTCGGGTGAGTACATCTCCGTGCCGCCGTAGGGAGCGATGGTCGCGGCGTGAGCCTTGGCGCCGTGCGCGCGGGTTCGGGCCGCCAGTTGGAGGTGGGCCGCGATGATGTCGTCCACGGTGACGGGGGCGCCGGGGAACATCGCGAGGAACCCGGCGGTCTCCTCGGTGTGGGGGGCGAAGGAGAAGACGAGGTCGTTGCCCACGGCGATCACCACGTGGCCGAGGCCCGGCGTGGCGAGGATGTCGCGGTCGAAGCGGGCGAGGGCGGCGGGGCCGATGCCGTCGGCGAGTATGCGGTTGCCGCCGATGCCCTGGTTGACCACGCAGCGCGTCTGCCCGCCGCGGGCGGCGAGGCGCTCGGCGAGCAGGTCGGTCCAGCGCCGGTCCGCGCCGGGGGTGGAGCCGATCCCATCGACGCGGGAGTCACCGAGGACGGCGATGGCCTTGGTCGGTGCGTCCGGCCGCACCTCCACGGCCGCGATCAGGGCTTGCGCCGGCAGGGGGGTCGCGTCCGCGGGCAGAGACGCGAGTGCGGTCGCGTCGCCGGGGATGATCCAGCCGAGCGCGTGGACGGTCCCGTGGCAGGTGGCGGTGTCCACTCGGCCGGGCAGGTAGAGGCTGATCGTCAGCCGCGACAGCGCGGCGGTACGCAGATCGATGGGGTCGCTGAGGATCGGCGCGCCCGCCGGGACGGTGGTGGTCGGATTGCCGCCGAAGGTCACCGCACGGGTGGTTCCGTTCCGGATCCCGCCGTCGGGGTCCGCGATGGCGACACGGGCGGCGCCGATGGTCAGTGGTGCGGTTCCGTACTCGTTGCTGATGCGGACGCGGATGCGGGATCCGCCGCCGCTGACGCGGACGACCTGCCGCAGCGTCGCGTTCTCGAAGGGTTCGATGGAGGTGACGGAGTTGTCCGGTGCCTGCGGGGAGGCGCCCCAGGTGCGGACCCACGCGAAGGCGTTCGCGTCCGAACTCCCGGAGTTGGAGGTGGAGTTGATGGCGGTGGTCATGGTCGTTGTCCTTCGGTGGTGGGTATCGCGGCTGGTGTGGCGCGGCCGCTTCGGCGATGAGGAACGGGATGCCGGTCGCTCTAGTTGTCCGGGGTGCCGAACCACTGGGCGGCGGCCTGTTCGAACGCACGGCTGTCGGGGGTGGGTTCACCCGCCCAGGCCACGACGCCGTCAGGCCGGATCAGTACGGCCCTCAGCCCGAGGTCGTCGCGGACCGGACCGGCCGCGTACCGGATCCGGCCCTCCCACCTCTTGGCCGCGGTCCGGAGTGCGCGGTCGGTGCTGAAGTCGACCGCGACGCCCTGGCCCTGACGCAGCAGGTCGCCGAGGCGGGTGCCGTCCTCGAAGCGGAAGTCCGGGGCGGTGCGGCCGACGAGCGGCTGCTCGCTGCCCAGGTCGTAGCGGTTGAACAGGCCCGATGTCGCACGGTAGACGTGGGTGGTTCCGTCGGGGGTGCTGATCAGGTCGCGGACCAGCTGCCGCAGCGCGGCCGCGTTGGGACCCGGCTTCATGGTCGCCACCTGGGCGCGTGACCAGTCGAGCACCGAAGCGCCGATGGGGTGGCGCTCGCCGGTGTAGGTGTCGAGCAGGCCATCCGGCGCGGAGCCGTGCACGGTTGCCGCGAGCTTCCAGCCGAGGTTGACGGCGTCACCGAGGCCGAGGTTGAGCCCCTGGCCGCCGAGTGGGGAGTGGATGTGCGCGGCGTCACCGGCGAGCAGTACGCGGCCCTTGCGATAGGTCGTCACCTGCATCGCGCGGTCGGTGAAGCTGGACGCGAGATGGACCTCGTTCAGCGTCACGTCGGTGCCGGAGACGCGGCGCAGGACGGTCTGGAGGTGGTCGCGGGTCAGCGGCCGCGAGCGGTCGAAGGCGCCGCCGTCGAAGTCCATCATGCCCAGGTGTCCTTCGAACGGCGTACGCAGATACATGCCGTTCGGTGTCAGGTTGAACCCGAGGGGCAGCCGGTCCGGGTCGGCGAAGGTGACCTTTGCGACGTAGCCGGTGAACAGCGGCTCGGTGCCGACGAAGTCGAAGCCCGCGAGCTCACGTACCGCGCTGCGCCCGCCGTCACATCCCACCAGCCAGCGCGCCCGGTGCTCACGCCCGCCGGCGGTCACCACCACGGCCGCGTCGTCCTGCGCCACGGCCGTGACGGGAGCGCCACGGACGATCTCCGCACCGAGCGCCGCGCACCGCTCGGACAGCACCTCTCCGACCGCTTCCAGGCTCGTCATGAAGCCCTCCATCGCCGGGCTGGGCAGCCGGAACGGAAGGCTGGATGTCTCGATGCCGGCCGCGTCGAGCGCCATGCCCGCGAAATGGCTCAGATCACGGGGAGCGGGCGCCTCGATCGCTTCGGGGTCCGCGCCGACCTTCCCCGCGTCGACACCGGACGCCTTCGCCACGGCTTTCAGCAGCCCACGGCGGTAGAACAGCTCGACCGAACCAGCGGTCAGACCCCGCAGCCCGAGCGGGAGCGCCTTCAACGGCGAGCTCGGTTCCCGGTCCCGCTCGAGCACCAGGACCGAACAGCCGGACAGGGCGAGCTCACCGGCCAGTAACAGGCCGACCGGGCCGCCGCCCGCGATCACTACGTCATGCATAAGGGATTTCTCTTCCAGAGTGGTCAGTTGGCGAACGCGACCGGTGTCGGTGGGTCAGCGGAGACGGGTGAGGCCGTCGAGGACGATGGCGATGCCGGTGAGGAACTGCTCGCGGTCGTCGTGCTCGCTCATCTGGCCGACGATGGCGTGCATGAACGGGTAGTCGTCCGGATCGAGCTCCTGCCACGCCGCCGCTGCCGCGCCGAAGAACTCTTCGCGGTCCACGTCGGGTTCGACGCCTGAGGTGTCACCGTCGATGCGGGCGTTCTGGCTGACCGCGCCGAGGATGTAGTGCACGAGCGCCGAGGCCGCGTCGAACCAGGAGGCTCGCGGCACGCCCAGGGCGCCCACCTGCCGCCCGATCCGTTCGAAGATCCCGACCGTGACCGGGCCCACCGGGTTGCGGATGATCTGGAGGATCAGCCGTGTGGCGAGCCACGGGTGTGCGGCGATCGCATCGAACAGGGCCAGCGCTACGACGCGGATCTCGTCCTCGGGCGTCGCCGAAGCCCGGGTGGGCTTGGTCGCCAATGCGGCGGTGACGACGGTCTCCGTCACGGTGTCCAGCAGCTCGTCCCGGTTGCCGACGTGGTAGTAGATCGCCCCGGGCCCGGTGGCCAGGCGCTCGGTCAGCGCCCGGACGGTCAGCGCCCCCTCGCCGCCCGTATCGAGCAACTCGACGGCGGTATCGATGATCTGCTCCCGGGAGAGCACCTGGTTGCGCCGCTGAGTCCGGCGCCCTCGCGCTGCCATGCCTCGATGGTGGCACATTTGGAGCGCCGCACCAAATTGGTACGGCGCTCCAAAACGCTTCGGCTCGTGCCCGAGTGTGCGTCAACGGCCGCGAACACCGAGTGCCGCGCGCCGCCTCGTCCCCGCCCCGGTGCCGGCTGCTCCGCCCTGCCGCCGTTCCGCACCCGTTCGCGGCCGCCACCCGCCGGCGCCGTCCCTCCCGTCCGCCGGGGGTCACCAGCGGCCAGGCTCCGCGGCACCGCGCTGAATCGACCGCCGGCCCGGCCCGCGGCCCAGCGGGTCCGGGACGCTGAGGGCCAGGCGCGACGCCTTTCCGGGTCAGCCGGGCGGCGCGGCTCCCAGAAGCCGGGCCAGATCCGCCACCCCGGTCGCCTCCCGGTCGGCGGACCGCGCCGTGGACGGGTAGGGAACCGGTGTGCGCCGCAGCCAGACGGTCGAGAGACCGGCCCGGGCGGCGCCGTCGATGTCCCACGGATGCACCGCCACCATCGTCGCCGCCCCGGGCGGAACGTCCACCGCGCGCAGCGCGTACGCGTACGCGGCGGGAGCTGGCTTCCACTGGCCGCCGGCGCCCTGGACATCCAGATGGGCCTCGAAGCAGTCCGCGCACCCGGCCCGGTCCACTACCGCACGCGTGGTGTCCGCCGAGCCGTTGGTCAGGGTGATCAGGCGGTGTCCGGCCGCGTGCAGTGCCCGTACGCCCTCGGGGACATCCGGGTGGACGGGCAGCTCCGGCAGACCGGTGAGCACGTGGTCCACGGCCGCCGCCGGGTCCGCTCCCCCGGGCCCGCGCCGGGCCAGGAGGGTGCGCAGGACGTCCCCGCCGACCTCGGCGAACGTCGCCCGGCCGCCCGCGAGGGACAGGGCGAGGCCATCGCGCAGAACACCGGCGAACCACACCGGCAGCAGATGGCCGGGCAGACCGATGTCCTCCAGGCGCGCGGCGAGCGGAGTCATGTCGGTGAGCGTCTCGTTGACGTCGAAGACGAGGACGCCAGGGCGGCCGTCAGCGGCCATGCGGACCACCGTTCCCGATAGCCATCCGATCACTCCCGTCGTACTATCCAGACCGAGACCAAGTGGACATCAAGGGCAGCAGGCCGAACCGTCCGGTGAGCGGACACACCGCCGGTAGGGATGCCCGCGTACGGGAGAGGGAAACCGGGTACCCGGCGAGGCACACCGAGCGCCGCCACGAGGGCACGGAAGGGCAGACGGCATGGGCGTACGCACCTGGATCGCCTCCTGGCCGGTCTACCGCCAGCTCACGGGGACCGACCCGCTGGGCCGCGGGGCCGCCGCCACGGGCGCCGGTGCGCGGCCCACTGCCCGGACCGCCACCGCGGACCGGGTGGTGAAGTCCATCTGTCCGTACTGCGCGGTGGGCTGCGGCCAGAACGTGTACGTGGAGGGCGACCGCGTCACCCAGATCGAGGGCGACCCCGACTCCCCCGTCTCCCGCGGCCGGCTGTGCCCCAAGGGCTCGGCCAGCCTCCAGCTCACCACCGGCGGCGCCCGCGAGCACCACGTCCTCTACCGGCGCCCGCACGGCACCGCGTGGGAGCGCCTGGACCTCGACACGGCCATGGACATGATCGCCGACCGGGTGATCGAGGCACGCCGGGCGGGCTGGCAGTGGGAGGTCGACGAGACCCGCACCCGGCGCACGCTCGGCTTCGCCAGCCTGGGCGGGGCCACGCTGGACAATGAAGAGAACTACCTGATCAAGAAGCTGTTCACCGCCCTGGGAGCCGTGCAGATCGAGAACCAGGCGCGGGTTTGACACTCCTCCACCGTTCCCGGTCTGGGAACCTCGTTCGGCCGCGGCGGCGCGACCACCTTCCAGCAGGACCTCCAGAACTCCGACTGCATCGTCATCCAGGGCTCGAACATGGCCGAGTGCCATCCGGTCGGGTTCCAGTGGGTGATGGAGGCCAAGGCCCGTGGCGCGAAAGTGATCCATGTCGACCCGCGCTTCACCCGCACCAGCGCGCTGGCCGATCTGCATGTGCCGCTGCGCGCGGGCTCGGACATCGCCTTCCTCGGCGGGATCATCAACCACGTGCTGCGGAACGACGCGTACTTCCGCGACTACGTCGTGGCGTACACCAACGGCCCCGTGGTGCTGCGCGAGGACTTCCGGGACACCGAGGACCTCGACGGCGTCTTCTCCGGCCTCCACCCCGAAAGCCGCGCCTACGACAACGACAGCTGGCAGTACGAGGGCATGGAGGTGCAGGCGGCCTCCGGTGAGCGCGGCGAGGCGTACGACAAGCGCACCGGCGGCGGACGGTCGGTGACCCAGGCGGCGCGCGGTGAGGCGCACGGGGCCGGCGGCGCCGAGGTCGGCGAGGGCGAGCCCGAGCGGGACGAGACGCTCAGCCATCCGCGCTGCGTCTTCCAGGTGCTCAAGCGGCACTACGCCCGCTACACGCCCGAGATGGTGGAGAAGATCTGCGGCGTCCCGCGGGACCTCTTCCACCAGGTGTGCGAACTCGTCACGGAGAACTCCGGACGCGACCGGACCACCGCCTTCGCCTACGCGGTCGGCTGGACCCAGCACACGGTGGGTGTGCAGTACATCCGCGCGGCCTCCGTCCTGCAAAGCCTGCTCGGCAACATCGGCCGGCCCGGCGGCGGCATCCTCGCCCTGCGGGGGCACGCCTCCATCCAGGGCTCGACGGACATCCCCACCCTGTTCAACCTGCTGCCCGGCTACATCCCGATGCCGCACGCCCACCAGATGCAGGACCTCGACACCTTCGTGGAGGTCGAAGCGGCCCGCAAGGGCTACTGGGGGAACATGCGGGCGTACCTGGTCAGCCTGCTCAAGGCCTACTGGGGCGAGGCCGCGCGGCCCGGGAACGACTTCTGCTTCGACTACCTGCCGCGGCTGACCGGCTCCCACTCCACCTACGAGACGGTCATGGCCCAGCTGGACGGAGTCTGCAAGGGCTACTTCCTGATGGGCGAGAACCCCGCCGTGGGCTCGGCCAACACCAAGATGCAGCGGCTGGGCATGGCCAACCTGGACTGGCTCGTCGTCCGGGACTTCTCCCTCATCGAGTCCGCCACCTGGTGGCGGGACGGGCCCGAGATCGAGACCGGCGAGCTGCGCACCGAGGACATCGCCACCGAGGTGTTCTTCCTGCCGGCCGCCGCCCACACCGAGAAGGACGGCAGCTTCACCAACACCCAGCGGCTGTTGCAGTGGCACCACCAGGCCGTCGAGCCGCCCGGCGAGGCGCGCAGCGATCTGTGGTTCATGTACCACCTCGGCCGCAGGATCCGGGCGAAGCTGGCCGGGTCGGCCGATCCGATGGACCGGCCGGTGCTCGATCTGACCTGGGACTACCCCACCAGGGGCGAGCACGCCGAACCGGAGGCGGAGGCGGTCCTCGCCGAGATCAACGGCCACGACGCCGAGGGCCGCCCGCTCTCGTCCTATGAGCAGCTGGCCGGGGACGGCTCCACGTCCTGCGGCTGCTGGATCTACTGCGGGGTGTACGCCGACGGCGTCAACCAGGCCGCCCGCCGCAAGCCGGGGACCCGGCAGAACTGGGTGGCGGCCGAGTGGGGCTGGGCCTGGCCCGCCAACCGCCGCATCCTGTACAACCGGGCCTCGGCCGACCCGGACGGCAGGCCGTGGAGCGAACGCAAGGCCCTGGTGTGGTGGGACGAGGAGCGGGCCCGGTGGTCCGGCCACGACGTGCCCGACTTCGCGCCCGGCAAGGCGCCCTCCTACCGGCCCCCGCCGGACGCGAGGGCGGGCGCGGCGCTGTCGGGCACCGACCCGTTCATCATGCAGGCCGACGGCAAGGCGTGGCTGTACGTGCCGTCCGGCCTCACCGACGGCCCCCTGCCCACCCACTACGAACCGCAGGACTCGCCCTTCCCCAACCTGCTGTACGGCCAATGGCGCAACCCCGTACGGCACCTGATGCCGTCCCGCCCGGACAACCGCTACCAGCCCGGCGGCGGCGAGCCCGGCTCGGAGGTGTTCCCGTTCGTCGCCACCACCTACCGGCTCACCGAACACCACACCGCGGGCGGCATGTCCCGCTGGCAGCCCTACCTGGCGGAGCTCCAGCCGGAGTTCTTCTGCGAGGTCTCCCCCGGACTCGCCGCCGAACGCGGCCTCGAGCACACCGGCTGGGCGACGATCGTCAGCGCCCGCGGGGTGATCGAGGCGCGGGTCCTGGTCACCGGCCGGGTATCGCCGCTGACCGTGCACGGGCGCACCCTGCACCAGGTCGGTCTGCCCTACCACTGGGGGCCGAACGGCTACTGCACGGGGGACGCGGCGAACGAGCTGCTGCACCTGTCGCTCGACCCCAACACCCACATCCAGGAGACCAAGGCGTTCGCCGTCGACATCCGGCCGGGCCGACGCCCCAGGGGCCCGGCCGCCGTGGAGCTGGTGCGGGCCTACCGGACGTGCGCGGGCATCGACGAACACACCGGCACGGAACTCTGAGCCACCGCGGGGCTCACCTCAGGACCAGGGAGTGCTCGCCCCCCGGGACCAGCTCTCCCACCACCGGCGCGCCGGGCACCTCGCCCGCCACGAGCAGCCCGCCGGAGGTCTGGGCGTCGGCCAGGAGCAGCCTGGTGGCGGCGTCGGCGTCCCCGAAGTCGGTGAACGGCGCCACCCACTCCAGGTTCCGCCGGGTGCCACCGCTGACGTAGCCGTCCCGGACCGCCTCCCGTGCCCCGTCGAGGTACGGCACGGCGGCGGTGTCGACCACCGCGGTCACGCCCGAGGCCCGGGCCAGCTTGTGCAGATGGCCGAGGAGGCCGAAGCCGGTGATGTCGGTGGCGCAGGTGGCACCGGCCTCCAGGGCCGCGGCCGACGCTTCCCGGTTGAGCGCCACCATCGTGGCCACCGCCTGCTCGAACCGTTCGCCGGTGGCCTTGTGGCGGTTGTTCAGCACCCCCAGGCCGAGGGGCTTGGTCAGCGAGAGCGGCACGCCCGGCCGGCCCGCGTCATTGCGCAGCAGGCGCGCCGGATCGGCGAGGCCGGTGACGGCCATGCCGTACTTGGGCTCGGGATCGTCCACGCTGTGCCCACCGCCCACATGGCAGCCCGCCTCGGCGGCGATGTCGAGCCCGCCCCGCAGCACCTCGCGGGCCAGGTCGAACGGCAGCACATCGCGCGGCCAGGCCAAGAGGTTGACGGCGAGCACCGGGCGGCCGCCCATCGCGTACACGTCCGACAGGGCGTTGGCCGCGGCGATGCGCCCCCAGTCGTACGGATCGTCCACGACCGGTGTGAAGAAGTCCGCTGTGGACACCACCGCCTGGGCCGGGCCGCCCGGTGGGGCGGGCAGGGCGACCACGGCGGCGTCGTCGCCGGTGGCCAGCCCGACGAGCAGCGGGCTGTCGCTCGCGGCCGTCGTCGGCCCGGCCAGTCCGCTGAGCACGTCCTCCAGTTCACCGGGCGGAATCTTGCAGGCACAGCCGCCGCCGTGGGCGAACTGCGTAAGCCGTACGGGCGTTTCGCGGGTCGTGGTCATGCCGGTCCTCCCGGTCGATGGTGGTCGGGGGTGGGTAGCCTTGAGCGGGCGAGGGAGGCGTGTGGGTGCCTGGTGGCCCTCCCGGTCTTCAAAACCGAGGTGCCCGAGGATCTCGGGCAGGCGGGTTCGATTCCCGTCCGCCTCCGCTCTCCGTACCGGCCCGGCAGCGCCGGCGCTGGTCGTCCACGCGTTCGGTGAGCCCCTGGGCATCGAGGTACTCCAGCAGCGGTACGGCCACCCGGCGTGTCGTGTCGAGGGCCCGGCGCGCCTGGCTGAGCGTGAACGGCTGCGGAAGGCCGCGGAGCACGTCGGCGGCCCGGGCGTCCGCGCCCGGGAGCAGCAGGATGCCGTCGCCGACCCGCAGCAGCGCGCCCGCCGCGACGGCGGCGGCCACCGTCCGGCGCGTCAGCCCCAGTTCGGTCAGCCGGTCGGCCTCGGGGGCGCGGAACGGTGTCCGCAGCAGCTCCCGCCGCACGTCGTCCAGGGCCGCCTGGACGGGCGGCGGCAGGGTGGGCCGGGCGTCCGCGCCGCCGTACAGCCGCCCCTGACGGCCGTGCACCTTCTCCGAGGTCTCGGCGAGGGCGTCGACCAGGGACCGGTCGGGCAGGCCGAGCAGGCGGCGGGCCGCGTCCGGGGGCAGACCGGGCTCCAGCGGGTGGCGCGCCGCATGGCGTTCGACCTCGGCCTCCAGGCGGTCCCGCAGCGCCGCCCAGTGGGCCGCGTCGGCCAGCCAGTCCCCGGCCACCGGCGCGGTGGGGGCGGGCAGCCCCATGGCCGCCAGCTCCGAGTGGCGGACGAGCCCGCGCCGCCGCAGTTCCGCCGCGCCGTCGGGCGCGCCGGTCAGGTCCGCCAGCTCGGCCGCCCTCGCCCGGGCCGCCCCGCGCCGGGTCAGCCGGGGCGGCCGTACGTCCAGGACGGTCGCCCCGCACGGCGGGCGCCGCCCGCCCGGTTCCCGCAGGACCGCCCGGTCGCCCACCCGCAGCGGCAGTTCCCGGGGCAGGGTCAGCCTGGCCGTGTCCGCGCCCAGCGGGCGGACGGTCACGGGCACCGCGGCGGTGCCGATGTGCAGGGTGACCGTCCGGGGCAGGTCACGGGCCGGCGCTCCGCGGACCCGCACGTCGATCAGGCCGGTGAGCAGCCAGCGGTCCGGTGTCAGCAGCACCCGGCCCCGGCCCAGTACGCCGTCGGGCGCGCCGTGCACATTGACCGCCACCCGCGACACGCCGCTGACCGCGGACCGGTCCTCCCGCAGACATTGGAGCCCGCGCACCCGCAGCGCGGTCCTGCCGTCCCCCGCCACCAGCCGGTCACCGGCGCGCAGGGTGCCCGCCCCCAGGGTGCCGGTGACGACCGTGCCCTGACCGCGCACGGTGAAGGCGCGGTCCAGCCACAGCCGTACGTCCGCACCGGCGGGCGGAACGGGCAGCGAGCGGCCCAACCGGGCCAGCTCCCGGCGGAGTTGGTCCAGTCCGGCGCCGGTCACCGCGCTCACCGCGACGGACGGCACGGTGCCGAGGGAGGTGGCCGCCATGCGCTCGACGGCGTCCGCCCGCACGGGCTCGGGGTCGGCCAGGTCACCGCGGCTCACCGCGAGCACGGCGTGTCGCACCCCGAGCGCGTCCAGGATCTCCAGGTGCTCCTGCGACTGCGGCTGCCAGCCCTGGTCCGCGGCGACCACGAACAGAACGGCGGGCACGGGACCGACACCGGCCAGCATGGTGGCGACGAAGCGCTCATGTCCGGGCACGTCCACGAAGGCGATGTGCTCGCCGCCGGGGCGGCCGTCTCCATCTGGGCTCCCGTCCGCCGGATCTCCGTCCGGGTCCCCGTCCGCCGGGTCTCCGTCCGGGTTCCCGTCCGGCCTCAGGCGGGTCCAGACGAACCCGAGGTCGAGGGTCAGGCCACGGCGCCGCTCCTCCTCCAAGCGGTCGGGCTCCATCCCGGTCAGCGCCCGCACCAGCGCCGACTTGCCGTGGTCGACATGCCCGGCGGTGGCCAGTACCCGCATGGCCCTACCCTCCCGCCGCCGGATCCATGGCGGCCGGACCGCTGACCGACCGCACGGCCTCGGCCAGCCGCTCGTCGTCCTCCCGCTCCACCGCCCGCAGGTCGAGCAGGCACCGGCCCGCCTCCAGCCGCCCCACCACGGGGACCGGGCCGGTCCGCAGGGCCTCGGCGTACCGCTCGGGCAGCGACAGCGCGGCGCTGGGCAGCGTCACCCCCGGGGCGCCGCCACCGCCCACCGACGCGGCGCTCTCGACGGGCCGCACATCGATGCCGTCGGCGGCCAGGGCGGCGGCGAGCCGCTCGGCGCGGTGGCGCAGCCCCGCCCGGTCGGCGGCCAGTGCCACCGCGGTCGGGGTCTCGGGCCCGGTCAGCGTCGCCTCCAGCGCGGCCAGCGTCAGCTTGTCCACGCGCAGCGCACGGGCCAGCGGATGCCGGGACACGGTCCGCACCAGCTCCTCCCGCCCGAGCAGCAGTCCGCACTGCGGTCCGCCGAGCAGCTTGTCGCCGCTCGCGGTGACCAGCGACGCACCGGCCCGGAGCCGGGTCTCGGCGTCGGGCTCGTCCGGCAGCAGCGGGTGGGGCGCGAGCAGCCCGGAGCCGATGTCGACGACCACCGGAACGCCGAGAGCCGCGAGTTCCCTGGTCCCGGCGGCGCGGGTGAACCCCGTGACACGGAAGTTGGAGGGGTGCACCTTCAGCACGAAGGCCGTCCCGGGGCCGATCGCGGCGGCGTAGTCGGCGACGGACGTGCGGTTGGTCGTGCCCACCTCGCGCAGCCGGGCTCCGGTGGACACCAGCAGGTCCGGCAGGCGGAAGCCGTCGCCGATCTCCACCATCTCACCGCGGCTGATGACGATCTCCTTCGTGGCGGCGAGCGCGGTCGCCACCAGGACCAGCGCCGCCGCGCCGTTGTTGACGACGTGCGCGGCGGCGGCCGACGGCACCCGCTCGCGCAGCGCGGCCAGCACGGTCCGTCCGCGGCGGGCCCGGACCCCGGTGCGCAGGTCCAGCTCGACGTCCGTGGGCCCCGCGGCCTCCCGCACCGCCCGCCGGGCCGCCGCCGACAGCGACGCCCGGCCGAGGTTGGTGTGCAGCACCACGCCCGTGGCGTTGATGACCGGCCGCAGTCCGCCGGCCGTGCGGGGCAGCAGCGCGACCGCGGTGTCCGCCACCTCGTCCGGCGCGATGGCACCGGCCCGCGCCCGCTCCTGGGCCTGTCGCACCGCCGCCTTCACCGCCCCGGATCCCAGCCGGTGAGCCGCCTCGATCAGGCGTGGGTCACCCAGGACGGCATCCGTGCGGGGAATCCGCCGTCGTACGTCCGTGGTGGTGACCCGCCGATCCATGCGGCCCCTCCCTTCCGCCCTCTCTCCTGGCTGCCCGGGGAACGCCCATCGTCTCGCAGTGCCCCGCACCGGCGTCACGACACGCCCGGGGGACCGAGCGCGGTCCGTGTCGCACGGCCCGTTTCCCCGGGCGAGGGGCGGGGACCCGCCGTGCGTGGTGGCGCGGGGACCGGGGACGAGACGGTGAGCCGACGGCGCGGCGGGGCCACCCGCCCCGTACGGCTGCGGTTCGACGGGTGGATCGCCGGCCTGGGCACGTCCTCCGGGACGCGCATCGTGCTGGGCCACTGGGAGCGGTCGCCGTTCGGGCCGTTCAGCGATGTGATGCTCGACCGGGTGAACGGTGAACGGCTGCTGCTGGCTCCCACGCCGGAGACGGCGGACTTCATCGGCCGCACCTACCGCTTCGACGCGGTGCGCGTCGTGCCGGTCCGGGTGAGCGTCGCGGCGGGCACCTGGACCATCACGGCCGGGGCGCTGGAGCTGCGCTTCACCGTGGGCCGGCGCGGGCCGCTGGGGCTGGTGCTGCGTGCTGTGCCCGGCGTGCTCGCCCGCCGCCCGGCGTGGAGCGCGCTGATGGACCTGCCCGCCCGTCTGCTGCTGCCCGGCGTGCGGACCCGCGGCAGTGCGGGCGCCGGTCGTCGCGAGTGGTACGGCGCGCGGGATCTGCGGCCGATCGGCGCGGTGTCGGCGGTCTTCGAGGGCGAGGACCTCGGGGTGATGGCGCCCGTCGAACCCGCCGTGCGCTTCGGGTTCGGTTCGGTGCCCCGGAGACCCGGCGTCACCCGGGTGACCACGACGGTGGAGCTGGGGACGGCTCCGCCGCCGCGACGCTGACCGGGAACAGGCCGGCCCACCCGGCCGGTGGCACCGGCCGGGTGGGGTCCGTCAGTGTCTCTCCACCGGGGGCGGCAGCATGTCCAGCTCGGCGGCGAGCAGCCCGGCCTCGAAGCGCGATCGCGCGTCGAGCCGTTCCATGATGTCCGCGACATGTCTGCGGTAGGTCCGCACGGAGATGGACAGCGCCCGGGCGGCGACCTCGTCGGTGGCTCCGACGCGCAGCATCCCGAGGATCTCGGCGACCAGCCGGGTGCGGCGGCGGTCGTCGAAGTCGGGCCGCGCCAAGATGGGGGCCGACCTCTTCCAGATGGAGTTGAACAGCGTGTGCAACGCCTGGGCGGGCAGCCCGTCCTGGGCGGTGAAGATCTGCGAGTCGGCCTCCGCCCGCAGATTGGTCAGGGCCGTACGGCCGTCCGCCATCACCGCCTCGATCGGATCGAGACGGGCCAGTCTCACCTCCGGCCCGCCGCCGTCGCCGCCGATGGAGTGCAGCAGACGGCGGTCATAGGTGTGGCGGGTACACAGGATCCGCACCCGGACATCCGGTTTCGCCTGGGCCAGGAGCACCGGGAGGAGCGACCGCAGCACCTCACGCCGCGTCCCCTCGGGCAATGCGAGGATGATGGACACATGCTGCCCGGCCTCGCGCACGATCGCCCGGGCCTCCTCGGCCGGGCCGGGACCCCGGCCCACCGGTGCGGCGGGCGCCCGTGGAGCGGGGCCGATCGGAATCGGGGCGGCCGTGTGCAGGGGAAGCGCCGTCATTGGGCGTCCTCCAGCGGCGACAGCAGCCCGAGTTCACTGGCCCGTACCCCGGCCTGGAAGCGGGACTCCGCGCCCAGCCCCTCCAGGATCTCCGCGACCCGGCGGCGATAGGTGCGGTAGGAGATGCCCATCTTCTGCGCCGCGACCCGGTCCGTGTGCCCGTCCCGCAGATGCCCCAGGACCTGCCGCTGGTCCTCGTGCCGGACCAGCTCCCGCCGCTTCAGGAATTCGGCCAGCGGTATGGCACTTCCCCACGCACCGAGGAAGAGCGAGCCCAGCGCGCCGATCTCCGCGGATTTGTCGAAAAGCGCCACACTTCCGCCCTTGAGGGCGATCGGCGACCACAGCAACGCACCACGGAAGTCGGCCATAGCCACGCCCTGGAGCGGACTCTCGGCAATTCGGACAGCGACGTTCGCCCGCTCGGTGGTCAACCGGTGCAGGACCTCGACGTCAATAGCGCGAGAGGAGAAGAGGACCCGGAATTCGACGTCCGGGCGCACCGTCTTCGCCATGGCGTGGAGCGCCGGACCGAATTCCGACAAACCTCGTCGATCACTGGGAATCGTGACGTTCACACTACTTGTGGCCTGGTCGGCCAGGGCCGTGGCGGTGGCCACCAGAAGTTCGGTGTCCAGCCGCTGGATCGCGGCGGCCCGCCGCGTCCCCGTTTCCAGCGGATCGGTCGTCACCGTGCCCGCCAAGGGCGGAACTCCGCCTGTATCTCTTGTCAATGTGGAACCCCCGTGCCACTTCTTACACCCGGACTCAGTCAACTCCGGGATCGTGCCGAGGAGTCTACGTCCCGGCACTTTTCACGTGCTTTCACTTTGCTTACATGCACGCCACACGGGCCGTTTCGGCTTCGTGGGCCGGGGTGTTTTCCGCGCATACGGGCACGGTGGGGTTCCGGCGGCGCTTCAGGGGGCCGTCACGCCCTCTGTTCGCCGAGCACCTGTGCGCGCAAGGCGGCTTTGTCCACCTTTCCGCTGCCATTCCGGGGCAGCGCGTCGACATGGTGAACGGCCGTGGGGAGCTTGTAGCGGGCCAGCCGTTGCCCGGTGAAAGCCCGGACCTCCGCCAGGGTGGCCCGGCCCTCCCCGTCCTGGCACAGCACCGCCACCGGGCTCTCGCCCCACCGCGGATGCTCCACCCCGACCACGGCCGCCTCGCGCACACCCGGGTACTCGGCCAGATGCCGCTCCAGTTCGGCGGGGTAGATGTTCTCCCCACCGCTGATGATGACGTCCTTCAGCCGGTCCACGATGTACAGCAGACCGTTCTTGTCGACGCGGCCGATATCCCCGGACCGGAACCATCCGGCGTCGTCCAGCACCCGCCGGGTCGCCTCCGGGTTGTTCCAGTAGCCCGCGAAGACATTGGGCCCCCGGACACAGACCTCCGCGGCCACGTCCGGTGCGGTGACCACATCGCCGGTGGCCGGATCGACCAGCCGTATCTCGGTGTGGGGCAGCGGGAATCCGGCCGCGTCGGGGTGGGTGGCCACCAGCTCCGTCGGCAGATGGCTGGCCAGTGGCGCGGTCTCGGTCATCCCCCACGCCTGGTGCAGGGGGATGCCATGGGCGAGGTAGTCGCGGACCAGGGCGGGGGGCACCGGGGCGCCGCCGACGATCGCGGCGCGCAGCGCGGAGAGATCGGCGTGCGGGAAACCAGGCGTCGCGGCGATGGCCGCGAACATCGTCGGCACCGCGATGAGATTGGCCACCCGGTGCTCGACCAGGTCCGCCAGGCACTGTTCGGGAGAGAAGGAGCGCCGGATCACCAGGGTGCCGCCGTAGCAGAGGGAACCCAGGGTGAAGCCGCTGAGCCCGGCGATGTGGAACATGGGCGCGAGCACCAGGGTGGTGTCGCCCAGCCGGGTGCGGATCACGGCGGCGGTGTTGAGGTGGTTCCACCACAGGTTGCCGTGGGTGAGTACCGCGCCCTTGGGCCGTCCGGTGGTGCCCGAGGTGTACATGATGACCGCGGGGTCGGTGGGCCGGACCGCGACGGGCGGCGCGGCGTCCGCCGGTTCCGCCACTTCCCCCATCGGCAGCGGTTCCCAGCGAGGGTGCGCCCCGGAGGCGGCGGGGCCGCCGTCGGCGAGCAGGAACCGCTGGACGGGCACGGTGTCCGCGATGCCGTCGATCAGGGGCCGGTTGGCGTCCTCGGCGATGAGGGTGTGGGGGCGGCAGTCGCCGAGGAGGTACGCCACCTCGCTCCCGGCCAGCCGGACGTTGAGCGGCACGAAGACCGCTCCGAGGTGGGCCGCAGCCAGCGCCGCCGCAAGCAGCACCGGGCCGTTGCGCCCCAGGAAGGCGATCCGGTCGCCCGCGCGCACCCCGCCGTCGGACAGGGCCGCGGCCAGGAATCGCACCCGGGCGGACAGCGTCCCGTAGCTGATCCGGTCGGACTCGTACACGATGGCGGTGGTGTCCCTGGTGGTACGGGCCCAGTAGTGGACCGCCGCCGCCGAGCCGAGGTTCTGTTCCTTCATCGGTTCCTCTTCGCCGATCGTCGGGCGCGGTCAGCCGCAGCCGCCCGCGTGCCCCTGGTCCCCGCCCCGGCCCGGCGCCGCGGCGGACGGTGCGATGTCCGACGGCCCAGTGGCCGACGGTCCGGCGTCCGACGGCCCGGTGGCCGTCCGTCCCGGCGCGGCGCCCGTCACGGACGCGATGAACGGGGCCAGCCGGTCCACACCCCAGAACTTGTGGAACCCGTGGATGAAGAACGGCACGCCGAACACGCCGTCCGCGTCGACCCGCAGCAGCGCCTCGACCCCGCGTTCCCGCAGTTCGTCGTCGTCCGCGGCGCCCGCCAGACGGTCCTCGGGCAGCCCCAGTTCGGCGGCCACCTCCGCGATGGTGGCGGGCGCGCAGATGTCCCTGCCCTCCTCCCAGCGGGCGCGGTAGACGCGTTCGATGAACTCCGCGCCCCTCCCCTCGTCCACGGCGGCGAGATGGGCCAGATGCGGGACCTCCCACACCGGGTCCCGGTCGACCGGCCACGCGGGTTCCAGCCCGCGCTCGGAGCACAGCCGGCGCACGTCCTGGAGGAGGTAGAGGTGCTTGGCGCGGGACATCCCGACGTACGGGAAGCCGCCGCCCGCCTTTTCCAGCATCAGCAGGCTGCGGGCGTCCGGTTCCCAGAAGGGCCGCCAGGTGATGGCCTCGGCCACCTCCGGGTGGTCGTCGCGCAGTTGGCGGTAGGCGAGCCAGGAGTACGGGCTGCGCAGGGAGAAGTAGAAGCGGGGTGTACGGTCCCTCCGGGGCATGGCCGGCCTTTCCTCAGATGACGATGCCGCCGTCGATCTGAAGCACGCTCCCGGTCACGTACTCGGCCGAGGCCAGGTAAGCGACCATGTCCGCGACCTCTTCGGGGCGTCCGAAGCGTTGCAACGGGATCTTCTTCGCGGCGTCCGCGCGGGCGCTGTCGGCCAGCGCGGCGGTCATGTCGGTCTCGATGAATCCGGGTGCCACCACGTTGGCGCGGATGCCGTACCTGCCGACCTCCTTGGCCAGCGCCTTGGTGAACCCGATGATCCCGGCCTTGGAGGCCGAGTAGTTGGTCTGGGTGGGATGTCCGTGGACTCCGGCGACCGAGGAGATGTTCACGATGCAGCCCCGTCGGCGCTTCATCATCTCGAAGACGGCCGCGCGGCACACGTGGTAGGTGCCGTCGAGGTTGGTGTCCAGCACCTGGTGCCACTCCTCGTCCCTCATGAGCAGCAGCGGGTTGTCGCGGACGATGCCCGCGGAGGTGACCGTGACGTCGACGGGGCCGAGTTCCTCCTGGACGGTGGCCATGAAGCGGCGCACCGCGTCCGCGTCCGAGACATCGGTCCGCAGGGCCATCGCCCGCCGGTCCAGCTCCTCGACCTCCTTCGCCAGCAGTGCGCCGGGCTCCGGATCGGGTGAGGCGTGACAGAACGCCACGTCGTACCCCTCGCGCGCCAGGCGCAGCACCGTGGCCCGTCCGATGCCGCGCGTACCACCGGTGACCACGGCCACCCGATTGTCGGTGCCGGTCATGTCGTCCGCCTCCCTCAAGCCCGGTCCGCCGCGACCGGGGCGGCCGTGGCCAGCCCGGATCCCGGCCGGAACGCGATGACCAGCTGTTCGATCTCCATGACGGTCTCGTCCCCGACCGTGCTCCGCCCCTCGAAGATCACGGTGTCCGCGAAGCTCCGGACCAGCCGCACCTGGTGTTCCACCACATCGCCCGGGCGCACCCGCCCGGTGAACCGGACCCCGGAGATGCCGCCGAACAGCATCACGCGATCGCCCCGCGCGTCGGGCACCGGGGCGTCCCAGGTGGCGAGCAGGCCGGCGGCCTGGCAGCAGGACTCGACGAGCAGCAGCGCCGGGTAGTCGTGGTCCCGTTCGGCCGCGTCGTCGGCGAGCCGCTCGTACCAGGGCTCGTTGCAGGTGACGGCCTTCCGGGCGATGAGCCGCGCGCCCGGCTCCACCTGGACGACCCGGTCGAGCAGCAGCATCGGGTGGCGGTGCGGAAGCCGTCGCTTGAGTTCGGCGACACCGGCGGACATCTCGTTCACCGCGCCCCCTCGTCCTCGGAGTGCTCGGAGCCCCCGAAGTGCTCGAAGTCCCCGAAGCCCTCGAAGCGGAGGGCGATCCGGGCGACGGTGCCGCGCGGGCCGGTGACCGAGGCGGAGCAGCGCCCGCTCGCGCCGTCGTGGCGCCAGGTCAGATCGGCGGTGAGCGCGTCGCCCGGGAAGACGGGGTTCATGAACCGCGCGCTCTCGATGCCGGACAGCACCCAGGTACGGTCCGGTTCGGGGGCGGCGGCCAGCGCTCCGCGGTGCAGGAACTCGATGACGCAGACGCCGGGGAAGATCGGGAATCCGGGGTAGTGGCCGGGGAACACCGGCTCGTCGGACCCGACGGTCATCGATACGCGCGTGGTCCCGTCCGGGGCCGTGCCGCGCTCGACCCGGCCCGCCACCGGAGTGCACAGCGGGCTCATCCCTGGGCTCCGAGCTTGTCCGCGAGCACGTCGTAGGTCCGCGGCAGCGTGGTCAGCCCGCGCACATCCGACTCCGCGAACCGCACGGCGTACTTCTTCTCCAGGGCGACGATCACCTCGAGCGCCAGCAGCGAATCGCCGCCCAGGTCCTCCACGAAGCGGGTCTCGTCGGTCACCTCACCCGGGTCCACACAGAACACCTCGGCGATGGTGCGCCGCAGATCCTCCAGGTCGAGGGGGTTCGGTTGGGTGTCGGGCATCGTGCCTCGCCTCTCCATCGGTTGCGGGTCGCCATCGGTTGCGGGTCGCCATCGGACATGGCGCACGGGGTCATGAACCTGCGAGCCTCAGCAGGGCGGCGCCGACCATGCCGTTCGCCTCGGCGGATGTGATCAGGACGGTCCGGGCCCCGGCGTCGGCCGCCCCGGAGCCGGCGCGGGCGAGCACCGCGGCGATCTGGAAGGCGGCGGAGGCCGCGAATGTGTCGCCGATGGAATCGGCGCAGGCCACCCGGGGCGGAAGGCGGGGGCCGAGCACCTCGGCGACGGCAGCGCGCTCCGCGTCCCCGTCGGGCCCGGCCAACTGGGTGTCGGCGAGGGCGTCGACGCCGTCCGCGGCGAGGTCCGACCGGTCCAGCAGCCGGCGCAGACAGTCCGCCAGCACCGGCCGGATCGCCGAGTGGTCCTCGGCGAAGCCGAACTCCAGCCCCAGGACCTCCGCGATCCCGCTTCGGCCGTGGGCCCGGGCGTCCTCGGCGCCCTCGAGCAGCCACACCGCGGCGCCCTCGCCGAGGACCGCCTCGCGGCGCTCGTCGTCACCGGCGACTCCCCGCGCGTGCCAGGCGAGCCAGGCGCGGGCGGTGGAGAACTCCTCGACCGCGCCGCACAGCAGGGTGCGGGCGCGGCCCGCCCGGTGCAGCCGCAGCGCGTACCGCAGCGCCAGCAGTCCGGTGGCCCTGCCCCCGGCAACCGTGGTGTTGGGGCCCTTGAGGCGGTGCCAGATGGCCGACTGCCCGGCGGCGCAGTTCATCACGGTGTTGGGGAAGCGCGCCGGGTCGACCAGGTAGGGGCGGCTCCCCACCAGGGAGTCCCGGGTGAAGTTCATCATGCTCTGGGCGCTTCCGGTGCTGGTGCCGAGCACCAGGCCGGTGTCCTCGTCGATCCCCGGCAGCCGCCCGGCGTCGCCGTTGGCGAGCAGCCGGCCGAGCGCGACCACGGCCAGGCCGGTGATCCGGTCCATCGAGCGGGTGCCCTTGCGGCCCAGCAGCCCCCGGATGTCGAAGCCGGGGACCAGGCACGCCTCCCGATAAGGCACCTGCCACTCCTCGCGGTCCAGCCGGACCGCGGCCCGGCGGCCGGAGCCCAGCCCCCGGGAGAACTCGGCGCTGTCCAGCCCGAGCGGCGAGATCGCGGACCAGGCGGAGATGACCGGGGTGCCGGCCGTGTCGGTGGAGACCATGGACGGTTCTTTCCTTCGGGCGCGGGCGCGGGCGGGGGGCGGATGGGGGTGGGCGCGGGCGGGGGTCAGAAGAACCACACCCGTGCGTAGTCGGACCAGCGGCTCACCAGCTCGGCCCCGGTCACGCGGCGCACTCCGGGGAGCAGTCGCTCCCGCGCGCGGGCGCCCAGCGCGGACAGATCCGCCTCCTCGACGAAGACGGTGGCGCCGTCGTCGAGGAGTTGCCGGAGCAGCCGGCGCGGGTCGGGGAGCGTGTCGAGCGTCCGCCCGGCGATGCGCAGGGCCGCCTCGTACGGGGTGTCGTACGGGGTGTCCACCGCGTACGAGGCCGCGAGCCCGCGCAGCGCCACATGGAGCCCTCCGCTCTGCCGGTGCAGCTCACGGACGAAGAAGAGGGTGTCGGCGAACTGGGTCTCGACCGCGCCCCGATGGGCGCGCTCGATGATCAGCAGGGTGTTGTCGGTCGTGGCCACGGTTCAGCAGACCCCCATCGCCACGACCTTGTCCGTGGCCCGTACGTGCTGCCAGAACTGGCTCGGCGGGCGCTTGAGCACCTCGGTGATCTGCTCGGACCTGCCGCGCTCCGCACAGCAGAAGCGGCAGACGTACCAGTCGAGGCGCTCCGGGTAGGCGGTGAGCAGCTCCCGGATCAGCGTCGCGGTGGAGGGGTGGTCCACCGTGCGCTCGGCCACGTTGACGGGTTTGCTGTCGCCGAAGGCGGCGCAGGTGAGCGCGGTGGCGTCGCCGCAGGCCCAGACCTGTACGGCGGCGCCCTCGTCCAGCAGGGCCTGCGCCAGCCGGAGCGCGCTGGTCACCAGATCGGTCTGGTGGGGCGTGCCCAGCAGCTTCAGCAGCACATCGGTGTGTCGGACGGCGAAGACCATGTCAGTGCCACACCACTCGCACCGCGGGACTCAGCAGCTTCCGCGCCACGTCCCGCATCTCCACCAGCCGGGCGCCGGGCACCAGATCCTCGGCGTCCACGGCCCGCTGGCGCAGGGAGAACGCGTCCACCCACAGCTCGCCGCCGTTTCCCAGCAGGACGTCGAGTTCGGGCATGGCCCCCCGCACCGCCCCGGCCACGCCGTTCTCGACCAGGAACAGCGCCACGTCCTCGCCCTCCCGCACCAGTTGGGCGGCGTCGCCGGCGAACCGGTGACTTCCCGGGCCGGCCGGCGGGCCGCCGCTCTCGATCAGCAGGTATTCGTTCATGGCCTCAGATGTCTCCGGGTCCTTCGGCGTACGGTCCGTCAGCGTCCGTCCGTGCCCTGGCCGTCAGCCGGCGGCCGGCTCGCCGCCGAGGGCGCGTACGACGCGGTCGTCGAAGGTGACCAGGGACCAGTCGTGGCGGCTCTCGATCTCCGCGTAACCGTGGGTGATGGTCCCGGTGGCGGTCCGCACGAGCCGGCCCTCGCGCACCACGTAGCAGTCCATGCGGGAGGTGTAGGTGAAGTCCTTGAACACGTCCTCGACCGTGTAGACGGTGTAGAGGTCCTCCTCCATCAGCGCCTCGTCGAGGACGTGGATGGCGGAGTGCGGGACGACGGGTATCCACTTGCGGTCCTCGAGCAGCTGCTTGATGGAGATGCCCCGGTCGGCCAGGAAGAGGTCGACCACCTCCTCCATCTGGCGCAGATAGCCGGACATCTGGATGCGCTCGCTGAAGTGGCAGTACGGGTACGGGATGCGCCACTTCCAGCCGAAGGCGTTCTCGCCGGAGGTCAGCTGGTCCAGCACCGGGTCGTCCCCGGTCGTGCCCCGGCCGAGGGAGAGCGCGCGGTCGTCGGCGGGCACGGCGGCGGGGGGTGACTGCGCCTGCCCGGTGCCCAGCCTGGACACCACGAACCGGGCCAGCTCGGCCGGTGGCTCCCCCTCGGCGGGCAGGAAGTCGCTGCGCCGCAGGGAGACCGCGACCTTGGAGGTGGCCGCCTTGAGCCGCTGCCCGGTCCGTTCCAGGGTCAGCGTGACCCGGAAGCGCAGAACGTCGTCGGTGTCCTTGGTCGCCGGTTCGACCCGGGTCTCCACGAGGTCGTCCATGTGCACGGCGTGCAGGATGCGGGTGTCCAGACCGACGAGGTCCAGCCCGAGTCCGTAGTCCTCGAACAGGGCCCGGGCGGGCATTCCCGCGCTGCGGAAGTGCTCCAGAACGGCCTCCTCGATCAGGTAGTTGACATGCTTGAACCCGATCCAGGTGCAGATGTTCGAGCCTTCGTACCGGGGCCGCAGGGCCACCTGCGTGCTCTTGGCGAGCAGCGGTTCCAGCGCGGGCTCGGTGTCGGTGGTCATCGGTTGTGCTCCATGGTGAGGTGAGGGGATCCGGACGGCGGACCCGGCAGCCGGGTCCGCAGGAACGTGTTGGTGAGGTCGGCGAACTCTTCGACCGCCGTGACCATCGGGAAGTGTCCGTGGCGCGGCAGGACGTGCACGGAGGCGTCGGGGAGCGACTTGGCGAGCGCCTCCGCGTCGGAGGGGGCGGCCACCATGTCCTCGCCGCCGCTGACCAGGAGGAACGGCATCGTCATCCGTTCGGTGCGCATCTGCGGCATCCGCAGATACGTGCCGAAGAACTGGAACCACCCGTAGGGGCTGACCAGATCGCGGATCTTCATGGCGATGGTGTGCCGGCGCTCCTCGGGGAGACGCCTGCTGGGCCCCATGTGCATGCCCTCGATGAGGATCCGGTCGAAGTTGTTGACGTAGTAGGCGAGCGAGTTCCAGTCGAACTCCTCGGCCGTGGCCCGGTACAGCGGGGAGACGAGCACCACGGCGCTCGGCCCCCGGGCGTCCGCGCCGCCGGTGCTCCACCGGTCCAGCCAGGTCAGCGCGGCGCTGGTGCCGAAGGAGTGCGCGATGACGACGTCGGGCCCGCCCGGTACGGCGGCCACCGCCTGATCGGCCCATGTCTCGACGGGAAGGCCGGTCCAGCCGTGCACCCCGGTGCCCCGCCACGGCAGATCGGCGGTCCACAGCTCGCACCGCGGGTCGGCCAGCGGCAGGAAGGGGTCCCAGACACCGCCGTTGCTGCACAGCCCGTGCAGCAGCAGTACTCGCAGCGGGTCGGGGGCCAGGGCCCGCCGGGCGCACCGCACGATCACCGGCTGCTGCTCCGCCTCGCCGCCGGACCGGCGTACCGGGGCGGCGTACCGGCCGGGGTCCACGCTCACCGGCGCTCCTCCCGGGCGGAGTGCAGCAGCAGGCCCGCGACCGCGTCATCGGTGTCATCACCCGTGGTGATCAGCGCCGTTCCGGTGGGGTAGGAGCCGAACCGGCCGACCGCGGCGGCGCATTGGAGCACGCCCAGGGCGCCGTCGGCCCGTCCGAACGCGCCGGTCGGGTCATGGCGTGGCGCGTCGGGAAAGCCGGGCGTGCCGAGGGCCGGGGGCTTCTCCTGGGAGGTGAACCAGACGCCGGGGGCGGGGCGTCCCTCGGGGAGCACCCGCCCGACCGCGTCCCGGACACTTCCCTGCCGGGTGTACGGCCCGAGGGCGGCCATCGGCCGCGCGCCACGGGCGCGGGCGGCCGGCCCGCTCTCGACGACCAGGGCGACGGCGCCGTCCAGCAGTCGCTCCGCCGGCTCGCCGAGCAGCCCTTCCACCACGGGGTTGGCGGTCTCCACACCAATGACGACCGCCCGGTCGCACCGGCCGGCGGCGACCAGGGCCGCGGCCCAGTACACCGCGTCCAGCCCCGAGGTCGGCCCGTTGCAGAACATCAGGTTGGGGCCGCGCAGCCCGTGCTGCATCGCCACCGAGGAGGCGATCACATTGCTCGACGCGTTGGGCAGCGCCATGGGGCTGATGCGCGAGGTCGTCTCCGCCGCGATGGCCGAGGCCACTTCGCAGACGGTGTCCAGGTTGCCGAGGTTGGAGCTGACGGCGACGCCGACCGAGTCCCCGGGAACGGTCAGTCCGCCCTCGCCGTCGGCCGGCAGCAGCCCGGATGAACGCAGGACGTCCTGAGCGGCGCACAGGGCGAGCTGGGTGGCCCGGTCCTTGTAGCGCAGGCCCCGGCGGCCGATGAGGGTGCCGGGGTCCACCGGCTCGGCCGGCTCCCGGGTGGTGCGCAGCAGGTCCGCGGCGTGGCGGGCGCCGGGCAGCGCCAGGCCGACGCCGGTCACGACGGCGTCGGGTGCGGTCACGACGGCGCCGGGTGCGGATGTCACGCGGCCACTCCTTCCACGATGGCGACCGCGTTGACCCCGCCGAAGCCGAACGCGTCGACCTGCGCGATCCGCAGCCGCTCCGACTCCTCCGGCGGGGTGGGCCCGGTCGCGAAGCGGAACTGCCCGGCGAGCCCGGCCGGGGTGTCCAGGGCGATGGTCGGCGGGACCCTGCCCGCGGCCAGGGCCCGGGCCGCGACGATCAGGCCGAGCAGTCCCGATCCGCCCGAGGTGTGCCCGGTCATGGACTTCACCGCCGTCATCAGCGGCCGGCCGATCCCGCTGCCGAAGACATCGCACAGGGCCGTGGCCTCCGCCTCGTCGTTGAGGGTGGTCCCGGTGCCGTGCAGCAGGATCAGATCGACGTCGTCGGCCTTGATGCCGGCCTGCTCATGCGCCAGCCGGATGGCCTGGGCGATACCGGCCGGGTCGGGCGCGGTCGGATGGGAGGCGTCGCAGTTCATGCTCGCGGCCCGGAGCCGGCCCCTGGCCGGACGGGCCGCGGGGTGGTCCGCCCGGGTGAGCACCACGGCCGCGGCGCCGTCGCCCATGAGGGTGCCCCGGCGGTTCTGGTCGAAGGGCCGCACCCGGTCCGGGGGATCCAGCTGCACCCGGTCCAGCAGCCCGAACATGCTCGCGGTGATGGCGTCCACGCCGGCCACCACCACCGCCTCGGCGGTGCCGGCGGTGAGCAGGTCGCTCCCCATGGCCAGGGCGTGCAGGGACGCCGAACACGCGTTGGAGATCGTGTACGTCCAGGTGGCCCCGAAGCGCTCGCGCAGCGCGGTCCCGAAGTGGAGTCCGCCGAGGTCGAAGTCGGCGTCCTCGCACCACTTGAGCTCGACGGACCGCAGCTCGCGCAGTCCGGTGCCGACGATCACCGGGGTGCCGGAGAGGTCCTCGTCAAGACCGGCGTCGCGCAGTGCCTCGGCCACCGCCCGCAGCAGCCAGGCGGTCGCGCGGGACGGCACATCGGTGCCGTCCGCGGGGCGGTCGTCGATCTCGTAGGCGTGTGCGGCCCGGAAGGCGCGGCCGTCGAAACCGCGCAGCGGGGCGCGTCCACTGCGACCCGCGCAGAGGGCGTCGAAGACCTCGTCGGCGTTCTGTCCGATGCTGGCCACCGCACCGGTACCGGTTATCGCCCAGTTCATCGGGACCGTCGCGTGCGGTCGTTCACCCGTGCCACGTCTGTTCCTCCTCGTAAGTGCCCAGGATCAGCACAGCGTTGTTTCCTCCGAAGGCGAGGCCGTTGTTCTGCACGACTCTCGGTTTGGCGGCGACGGCCTCATTGGGCACGCAGTCCAGGCCGCATTCGGGGTCGGTCTCGACATGGTTGATCGTGGGCGGGATGAACCCTTCGACGATGGCGAGCACACAGCCAATCGAGGCCAGCGCGCTCGCTGCACCCATGCTGTGACCGAGCATCGATTTCATGGAAATCGTGCGCGGGGCCGTATCCGCCCCGAACACCCGGCGCACGGCGGCGGCCTCGGTCACATCGTTGGCCCGGGTCCCGGTGCCATGGGCGGAGATGAAATCGACATCTCCGGGTCCCACTCCGGCATTCTCCAGCGCGAGCCGCATGCAGTCGGCCACGCTGTCCTCATCGGGTGCGACCGGATGGTGCGCATCGCAGTTCAAGGCGAACCCGAGCACTTCGGCGTGGATGCGGGCGCCCCGCGCCCGTGCGGACTCCAGATTCTCCAGGACCAGCACCCCCGCGCCCTCGCCGGTGAGAATTCCCTGACGGTCCTTGTCGAAGGGCCGGCACTTCTCGGGCGCGATGGTGCCGATCCGGTAGAAGCCGGTGAACGTCTTGCGGCAGAGCGCGTCGGCGCCGCCGCACAGCGCGTAGTCCACGTCCCCGGAGCGGATGGCGTCGTACCCGTAGCCGATGGCGTAGTTCCCGGCGGCGCAGGCGGTGGGCAGCGTGACCGCCTCCACCGAGCGCAGGCCCAGCTCGCGGGCCACCGCCGACGACAGCCGGCCCGCGGTGACCCGCTCGGCCACCACCGGGTCCATCGCCTCGGGCCCCTTCAGCACCTCGGTCTCGACCAGCCGGTCCATGTCCCGGGCCTCGCCGTCGGTGGTGCCGATCGCGGTCAGGCCCCGGCGGGCCCGCAGGTCCGCCTCCTCGAGCCCGGCGTCCTCGACGGCCATCCGGGCGGCCGACACCGAGAACTGGCCCGCCCGGCCCAGCGTGCGCAGGGGGACGTTGCGGATGTGGTCCTCGGGGGCGAAGCCCGTCACCTCGCACCCCATGGCGTGGGCGAATCCCTCGGTGTCGAACGCCGTGATGGGCCGCACCGCGCTGCGCCCGGAGCGCAGCCCGGTGAGGAATTCAGCCGTTCCGATACCGATACTGGATATCGCTCCCATACCGGTGACGACGACTCGGTGAGGGGCCTCACTCCGCATGATCCCGCTCTCTCCTCAACTCCCGGCCGGCCGATCGAAGTCCTGTTTCGCTCTTACTTTTCGCTCGCCTCGGCGACCACCGCGTAAATTCCGTCGAGATTCACCATGCGCGACATCTCCGCCTGGTCGATGGAGATTTCGAACGTCTTCTCCAGGGCGGCCAGGATCTCGATGGCCCGCAGGGAGTCGGCGTCGTGGTCCTCCTTCAGGAGGCTGCTGTCCGTCAATTCCTCCGGATCGATCTCGAGGATGTCGCAGACGATTTCCTTGATGTCATCGCGGCGCTCCTGCACAAGTGCGCTCATATGCTCTTCCTCTGCCTTCTTCGCATTTGTTGGGGCCGACGCTCCAGGACATTACGTTCGGCCGAGACGGGGATTCAAGAGTTTCGGACACATGTTGCCAACAACGCCCCACTGGTAATGGCGAGTTGTCCATGTTCCGGCTTATGCCATGCGCAGCGGCAGGCTTTCCAGCCCGCGCATCAGGGTGCTGCTGCGCCATTCCAGCTGTGCCACCGGAGTGGTGAGTTCGATCGTCTCGAAGCGGTCGAGCAGCTTGCTGAAGACGACTTCGGCCTCCAGCCGGGCCAGCGGCGCGCCGAGGCAGAAGTGGATGCCGTGCCCGAAGGAGACATGGCCCCGGGCGTCCCGCTTCAGATCCAGCCGGCCGGGCTGGGGGAACCGCTCCGGGTCATGGTTGGCCGAGTCGACGTTGACCATCACGAACTCGTCCCGCGGGATGAGTACGCCGCCGATCTCGACCGGCTCCTTGGTGAAGCGCATGGTCGCCTGGTTGACCGGGCTCTCGTAGCGCAGGAACTCCTCGATGGCCCCGGGCAGCAGGGAGCGGTCGGCGCGCAGGGCGGCGAACTGGTCGGGATGGGTCACCAGGGCCAGTGCGCCGTTGCCGATGAGGTTCACGGTGGTCTCATGGCCGGCCGCCAGCAACAGCACGGCCATCGCCGCTATTTCCTCGTCGTCCAGGGCCGACTCGCTGTCCTCGGTGGCGAGGGCGGAGATCATGTCGTCCCCGGGCGCCGCGCGTTTTGCGGCCACCAGCTCACGGATGTACGCGCCCATGGAGACGCTCGCGTCGCGGAAGACCTCGGGCTCGACCGCCAGGACGAACGCGTTGGTCCAGGACCTGAAGGTCCGCCGGTCCTCCTCCGGCACGCCGAGCAGTTCGCAGATCACGGTGATGGGCAGCGGGAAGGCCAGGGTCTCGATGAGGTCGACCGAATCCCGTCCCTGGACGGCGTCCAGCAATTGGTCGGTGATCTGCTCGATACGGGGCCGCAGCCGCTGCACCCGGCGCAGGGTGAAGCCCTTGTTCACCATGTGCCGCAGCCGCTGGTGCTCGGGCGGATCGGTGTTGAGCATGTGGTGGCTGAGCGCCTGGCTGAAGATCTCCTGATGGGCCTGGATCCCGCGGTCCCGCAGGATCCGCATGATCTGCCAGGAGTCCTTGGCGAACCGGGGGTCCGACAGCGCCTGGCGCACCGGCCCGTATCCGGTGACGAGCCACAGTCTGGTGCCGTTCGCCATCTCGAGCGGATGGACGGTGCGGGGGGCGGGCGCCGCCCCCGGCTCCGGTGCCGGCCGCTCGGCGGCATGAGGGGGTTGGTGCACGGTGTTCTCCTGGACGTATGGGTGGCCCGATCAGGCAGGCAGGGTGTTCATGCCGCGCTCGGGGGCGTTGACGAGGACGGACATATTGCCGCCCGGGTGGGTGTTGTCGTGCATCAGCTGGTGCAGCCGGCCGACTCCCTCGAAGTCGTCGCAGCGGGTGAGGCAGGGGTCGAGGACGCCCTCGCTCACCAGCTTGGTCACCTCGCGGAACTCCCGGGTGTTGGCGCCGTGCGAGCCCTGGAGCCGCTTGGACCGCATCCAGAGGTGGCGCAGGTCGATGTCCCCGTTGTAGCCGGAGGTGCCGCCGCAGATCACCACCATGCCGCCGGTGGCGCACAGATAGACGGAGGTGGGCAGGGTCGCCTGGCCACTGTGCTCGAAGACGATCCTCGGTGCGGCGCGCTCGCCGAGGATCTCCCAGATCCTCTTGCCGAACGCCCGCGCGCCGCGCAGGAAGCGGGCCATGCCCTCCTCGTCGTCCGCGTCGGGCAGCCGGCCCCAGTGGTCGAAGTCATTGCGGTTGATGACCCCCCGGGCGCCGAGTTCGAGGCAGAACTCGGCACGCCGGTCGTCGGACACCACGGCGATGGGGATGCCGCCGACCATCCGGGTCAGCTGGATGGCACTGGAGCCGAGGCCGCCCGCGCCGCCCCAGATGAGCACCGGGTCGCCGGGGCGCACCGTATTGCCCTGCCAGCCGAAGAGCTGGCGGTAGGCGGTGGGCGCCGAGAGCATGAAGCAGGCCGCCGCCTCCCAGGAGAGGTTCTCCGGCTTGGGGTGGCACTGGACCTCGTTGACCAGGCAGAACTGGGCGAAGGAGCCGTAGTTGGTCTCATACCCCCAGGCCAGGGCGGAGCTGGAGAACGGGGGCTCGCCACTGAGGCGGATGTCCTCGGCCGTCTCGTCCCACTGCCCTCCGGAGAGGACCACTTGGTCTCCGGGCCGGACGTGGCGGACGCCGGGGCCGACCGCCCACACCACCCCGGAGCCCTCCGAACCGCCGATGTGGAAGTCCTCCGGGAGCCCGAACTTCTGCCGTGCGGCGATGACGTCGACGGGCTGGCCGCTGGCGGCCCAGACGTTGTTGTAGTTGATGCCCGCGGCCATCACATAGACCAGCACCTGGCCGGGTCCGACGGCGGGGACGTCGACCACCTCGGTGCGGAACGCCTTGACCGGCTCTCCGAAGCGGTCCTGACGGATGAGGGAGGCGTACATCTGCTGGGGGACCTCGCCCAGCGGGGGCAGTTCACCGAGCTCGTAGAGGGATTTGACCATGAAAGGGGCTCCTCGTTCACATGCTGGGTTCAGGTGCTGGGTTCAGGCGCCGCGGACGACGGGGCGCGGACCGCGGGAGACAGGGCGCGGACCCGGTGCGGGCTCATCGGGGGGCGAGGGTGTCCGCCAGCCACGTCCGGACGGCCTCGGCGGTGCGCGGGGCGTGTTCCTGCATCATCGAGTAGTGGTTGCCGGGGGTCGGGACCGTGATGTCCACGTGCTCCGGCGGCGGTGTGACGGCCCCGGTCCCGGGGTTGAGCACGGCCTGCTCCTCGGCCCGTACCAGCAGGGTGGGCACGGAGAGGGCTGGGATGTCGTCCCACTGGTGGAACATCGGCAGGTAGCGGCCCATGGCCGTGAGCTCCTCGGGCGGGACCTCCAAGTCCCCCTCCCGCTCGTGGTGCTGGTTCATCATCGTGGAGAAGACCCGGTTGTCCTCGCGGTGGCGCAGGCTGAAGCTGTCCAGCATCACCACCGCGGCGGGCGGGCGGCCGAGTTCCTCGAGCCGCGCCGCGGTGCCGTGGGCGACCCAGCCACCGGAGGAGTAGCCGAGCAGGACGAACGGCGTGTCGCCCGCGGTGTCGAGCACCGTCCGCGCCTGGGTGGCGAAGAGCGTGTCGAGGTCGGCGGGGAGCGGCTCGCCCTTGGCGAAACCGGGGTGGGAGAGCGCCCACAGGTCCCGGACGCCCCGGAAGGGCGCGGCGAAGCGCGCGTACTGGTGGGCGCCCGCGGGTGCGACATAGGGGGTGAGGCAGATGAGCGAGGGCCGGTCCGGGCCCTCCGCCAGACGCACCGGTACCGGCCGGGTGGCCGGTTCGTCCGGGGCGGTGTAGGCGGGGCGCAGCCGTCCCGCGACATGCAGCATCTTCACCGCCTCGTCCACGTGGCCGTGGGCGCAGGCGTAGTTGTAGAGCTGGACCAGGGTGTCGTCGGACGCCGTGGTGGGGGCGGCGGGGGCTTCGGCGGGGGTGCCCGCCGCGTCGGCGGCGTCGGCCTCGGCGGCCGGCGGCGCCACGTTGGACCATACGTATCCGGCGAGTTCGCGCGGGGTCGGGTGGTTGAAGGCGATGGTCGCGGGCAGTCGCAGCCCCACCGCGGTGCCGAGGCGGTTGCGCAGCTGGACCGCCGAGACGGAGTCGAGTCCCATCTCGAGGAACGGGCGGTCGGGGTCGACGTCCTCGGGCGAGCCGTGCCCCAGGACCTCGGCGAGCCGGTCGCGGACCAGCTCCAGGACCCGGGCCCGCTGCTCATCCGGGGTGGCGGAGGCCAGGTCGCGCTGCCAGTCCTCGGGCGTCCGCGGCGCGCCGGAGCCGTCGCCCTCGCCGGTCGGCTCGGTGGCCGGTCCGTCGAGGCGCTCCATCAGCGCCAGCGCCTCCGGGATCCCGGCCAGCAGCGGTCGGCGGCGCGCGGACGCGTATCCGGTGGTGAACCGTTCCCAGTCCACGTCGGCCACCATGGTGACCGCGTCGCCGCGGTCCAGAGCCGTGCGCAGGACCTCCAGCTGGGTCCGCGGGTCGATGCCGCGCAGCCCCCAGAGCTCTCCGGTCTCGGCGGCGGCCTCCTCCTTGGTCATGCCGAGGCGGTCGAAGGCGCCGTCGGGCAGGCCGTGCCGCCGCAGGGTCTCCTGCGAGGCGTCCTCCACGGCCATACCGCCCCCGGTCCAGCCGGTCCAGGCGAGCGCGGTGGCGGGGAGGCCCCGGCTCCGGCGGTGCTCGGCGAGCGCGAGCAGGTAGGCGTTGGCCGCCCCGTAGTGGCCCTGGCGGCCGACGCCCCACACCGCGGAGACGGCCGAGAAGAGGATGAAGGCGTCCAGCCGGATGCCCATCTCCTCGGTGAGTTCGTGCAGATGGCGCGCGCCCTCGGCCTTCGCGGCGAAGACGTCGGAGAAGTCCTGTGGTGTGGTGTCGGCCAGGGCCTGGAGGCGGCCGATCCCCGCGCAGTGCACGACGGCGGTGAGCGGGTGGCGCCCGGGGACGTCGGCGAGCAGGTCGCGTACCGCGTCCCGGTCGCGCAGGTCGCAGGCGACCACGGTGACCTCGGTGCCGCGCGCCCTGAGCTCGGCCACGCGTTCCGCCACGCCCGGGGCCTCGGGGCCGCGCCGGCTGGCGAGCATCAGGTGCCCGGCGCCCTGGTCGGCCAGCCAGGTGGCGACATGACCGGCCAGCGCGCCGGTGCCACCGGTGATGAGGACCGTGCCGTCGGGGTCCGGCCGCCATCCGGCGGGGCCCGGTGCGGCGTCCGCCGCGCGCGTCAGGCGGCGGGTGAACACACCGGCGTCCCGGACGGCGAGCTGATCGTCGTCGCCGCCGGTGAGCAGGGCGGTGAGGGTGCGCACCGCGGCCGGGCCCGGCTCGGCGGGCAGGTCGATCACACCGCCCCACCGGTCGGGGTGCTCCAGGGCGAGCACCCGGCCCAGGGCCCAGGTCTGCGCCTGGACGGGGTGGGTCACCGGATCGCCGTCGCCGGTGGCGACGGCTCCCCGCGTGATCAGCCACAGGGGCACATCCGTCCCCGCGTCCCCGAGCGCCTGCATCAGCGCGGCGGTGTGCGCGGTGCCCGCCGGTACGCCGGGGGCGGCCTCGGACGGCGTGTCGTCGTCCAGCGCGAGGAGGGACACCACGCCGGAGAGCGGCCGGCCGGGGAGGAGGTCATGGATCCGGTCCGTGAGGGACGCCCGGTCGTCCTTGGCCTCGACCGACAGGGTCAGCACCGTCTCGGCGTGCCCGCGCACCGCGTCCATCACGGCCCGGGTGACGGCGTGTTCGGCGTGTTCCGCCGGTACGGCCACGAGCCAGGGGCCGCGGTCGCCCGCGGGGGCCGGGGGCGTCGGCCCGAGGGGTTCCCAGGCGATCCGGTAGCGCCAGTCCTCGGTACGGTGGCGCCGGTGCCAGGTGGCCATGGCCGGGAGGACGTCCGCGAGGGCGACGGCCCGGCCGTCGCCGGCCATGCCGAGGACACCGGTGAGCGCGGTGACGTCCTCGTCCTCCACGGCGCGCCAGAAGGAATCCCGTGCCGGGTCCGCGGCGGCGGACGACCGACCGGCCGCCGGTGCCGGGCCGGGAGCCGCGGCCTTGAGCCAGAAGCGCCGCCGCTGGAAGGGGTAGGTGGGCAAGTCCACCCGGGTGCGGGGCGGGTCGGGAAAGGCCGTGGTCCAGTCGACGTCGACCCCGGCCGCGTAGAGCTCGGCCACGGCGCGCCGGAAGCACATGGGCCCGTCCTCGTTCCGGCGCAGCGAGCCACCGGCCACCGCCGGGACCGCCGCGTCGAACGCCAGGTCCTGCACGGCCGCGGTGAGGAGCGGATGCGGACCGGCCTCCAGGAACGCCGTGTGCCCCTCGGCCAGCGCGGCCCGTACGGCCAGGTCGAAGCGCACGGTGCGGCGGGCGTTGTCGTACCAGTACCCGGCGTCCAGCCGCGCGGTGTCCACCGGCTCCCCGGTCACCGAGGAGTAGAACGGGATGTGCGTCGAACGCGGTGTCACGGCGGCCAGTCCCGAGACCAGTTCCTCGCGCAACGCCTCGACCTGCGCGGAGTGGCCCGCGGCGGCGGCGCCGCGGATCTTCCGCACCCGGACGCCTTCCGCCCGCACCTCTTCCAGCAGGGCGTCGACGGCCCCGGGGGTTCCGGAGACGGTGATCTGGGTGGGCCCGTTGACGGCCGCGACGGAGATCCCGCCGTCGTAGCCGCCGAGCCGGCGCTCCACCTCGTCCAGGGGCAGGTCCACCGCCGCCATGGCCCCGTTGCCGAGCAGCCGCATCAGGGCCCGGGTGCGGACGACCATGATCAGGGCGGCGTCCTCCAGGCCGAGGGCTCCGGCGACCACGGCGGCGGCCACCTCGCCCTGGGAGTGGCCGACGACGGCGGCCGGTTCCACACCGTGGGCCCGCCACAGCTCGGCCAGGGCGACCGACACCGCGAACGACACCGGCTGGAGCACTTCGGGCTCGTCCAGTGACGGGGCGCCGGGGCGCTGCCGCAGGATGTCCTCCACCGACCAGGTCACCAGGGGCGCGAAGGCGGCGTCGACCGCGCGGAGGGCACGGGCGAAGGTGGGCGACCAGTCGAGGAGGTCGGCGCCCATCCCGGGCCACTGGGCGCCCTGTCCGGGGAAGACGAACACGGGGCGGCCGAGGCCGGGGCGGGCGGCGCCGGTCACCGCGTGCTCGGCCGTCTCGCCCCGCTCGACGGCCGCGAGGAGGTCCAGATGAGCCTCCCGGTCCGATCCGATGAGCACCGCCCGGTGGGTGAAGGGCGAGCGGGTGGTGGCCAGGGCCGCTCCGATGTCGGTGACGGAGGCCGCGGTGTTCCGCGCCACCGTGGTCCGCAGCCGCCCGGCCTGCTCCCGCAGGGCGTCGGCGGAACGGGCGGACAGCACCCACGGCACCGCGGTGGCGGACGCGGGGGCGGCGTCGGTGGGCTCCGCGGCGGTCACCGGCGGTGGCTGCTCGACGACGAGGTGGGCGTTGGTCCCGGAGACGCCGAAGGACGACACGCCGGCCCGCCTGGGCTCCTCGCCTTCGGGCCAGGCGCGGCCGCTGTCCAGCACCCGCACCGCGCCCGTGTCCCACGGGACACGCCGGGAGGGGGTGTCGACGTGCAGGGTCTTCGGCAGCCACCGGTGCTCCATGGCCTTGACCATCTTGATGAGGCCGGCGACGCCGGAGGCCGCCTGGGTGTGCCCGATGTTGGACTTGACCGACCCCAGCCACAGCGGCCGGTCCGCGTCCCGGCCCTGGCCGTAGGTGGCCAGCAGCGCCTGCGCCTCGATGGTGTCGCCGAGGGGCGTGCCGGTGCCGTGGCCGTCGACCGCGTCCACCTGGCGTGGCTTCAGCCCGGCGTCGGCGAGCGCCTGCCGGATGACCCGTTCCTGGGAGGGCCCGTTGGGCGCGGAGAGCCCGTTGGAGGCGCCGTCCTGGTTCACCGCGGTGCCGCGGATCAGGGCGAGGACGCGGTGACCGGCGCGGCGGGCGTCGGCCAGCCGCTCCAGTACGAGGACCCCCGCTCCCTCGCCCCAGCCGGTGCCGTCCGCGGTGTCCGCGTACGCCTTGCACCTGCCGTCGGCCGCGTGCACCCGTTTGCGGGCGAAGTCGATGAAGGCGCCGGGGGAGGACATCAGCGCCACTCCCCCGCCGAGCGCCAGGTCGCACTCGCCGTCGCGCAGCGACCGGCACGCCTGGTGCAGGGCCACGAGCGAGGAGGAGCACGCGGTGTCCACGCTCACCGACGGGCCCTGGAGGCCCAGCACATAGGAGACCCGGCCGGACAGGACGCTCGCCGCGTTGCCGGAGATGAGGAATCCCTCGCTCTCCGCGGGGGGCTGGAAGAAGCGCGACAGATAGTCCTGCTCATTGGTGCCGATGAAGACCCCGGTGGAACTGCCGCGCAGGGTGTGCGGTGCTATGCCGGTCCGCTCCACCGCCTCCCAGGCCACTTCCAGCAGCAGCCGCTGCTGCGGGTCCATCGCCACGGCCTCGCGGGGTGAAATGCCGAAGAAATCCGCGTCGAAGTCGGCGACATCAGCGATGAAGGCTCCGGAACGGGTGTAGGAGGTGCCCATGTGCTCCGGGTCGGGGTGATAGAGACCCGCCACGTCCCATTCACGGTCCACCGGGAAGCCGGTGACGGCGTCGCCACCCTGCTCGAGGAACTCCCACAGCTCTTCGGGGGAGGTGATCCCGGCGGGGAAGCGGCAGGCCATTCCCACGATGGCGATGGGGTCCTCGGCCCGCTTCTCGTCCGCCAGTTGCCCTTCCGCCGGTTGCTCTTCCTCCAGTGCCTCTTCCGGGCCGGTGAGCCGGGTGAGCAGATGAGCGGCGAGCGCGGCGGGATCGGGGTGGTCGAAGACGGCGACGGAGGAGAGCGGAACACCGGTGGTCGCGGTGAGACTCCGCAGCAGGGCCGCCGCCTTGTCACGGACGAGCCCGAGCGCGCGGAAGGGGGTGTGGGCGTCGATGGACCGCGCGTCGCCGGTTTCCCGTTCTTCGGCGACCTTGCTGCACACGAGCCCGAGGAGAATCTCCAGCCGCTCGTGCCGCGGCAGCGGAGCCAGACGTTCCCGCAGTTCGTCCGGGGTCATTCCAGAACGGCTCACAGTAGCACTCCGAAAGAAGACAGCAAGACGGTTCCTCGCGATATGAGCCCGCGCTCTCCGCTTCCGGGAACCCTGGGAGACAACGGCGCGCGGCCATAGGAATTGCAGCGGCACCGGCGACCGGCGAACACCGGACCGCGAGCGGCGACAAGAGCGAACAAGCCGGTTGGCTTTACCCGGAGATCGCCCCTTGTCCGGCGGGCACGTGTTCCTCCGGAGTCGCGGATGTCATACGGCCGAAATTAGCACCGGCGGTGCGGGGATCACGAGCACGGCGATCAACGTGACCGGTAGTGTCCACGGGGCTTGCTGGGCAATTGGGCGTGGCGTAGCGTCGGCCGCCGCGCGCGCCGGGTGCGAACCATTTCCCGGGTCGACTTCCCGGGCGACTTCGCTGCTCGACTTCCCGATCAAGTTCCCGGGCAACTCCCCCATCAGCAAGGATGGTTTTCGGGCGAGTGCCGTGCAACGATCGCGCCGTGAAGTTCTACGTTCTGGGAGCCTTGCGAGTCTCCGACGGGGAAGGCCCGCCGATAACCCTGGTCGGGAGGCGGGACAGGGCGTTCTTGGCCGAACTCTTAGCCCATGCGGGACAATCGGTGTCGACCGATCACATTGTCGAGGCGACAACGCCGGATCCGCCTCCCACCAAACGGCTCAACGCGGTGCATGTCAGGGTGTCCCGGCTCAGGTCGCTTTTCCGGTCCCTGGCCGGACCGGACACCGTCACGTCCGTGATATCGACCCAGCCGGGTGGTTATCGGCTGGTGCCCGCCGAAGTCGACTCCGAGCAGTTCGAGAAGCTGCTCGCGGCCGCCATGCGGGAACGGGACAAGGGCTATCTCGACGGGGCGGCGGTCAGGCTCGAGCGAGCGCTGTCCCTCTGGGAAGGGGACGCGTTCAGCGACGCCGACGCGGGCGACTGCGTCGCGGCGGAGGCCGACCGGCTGGCCGAACTGCGGCTGGTCGCCCTTGAGGAGCAGACCGATGTGATGCTGGCCATGGGAGCCCACGCCCAGGTGGTGGGCAGGCTCAAGCCGCTCATCGAGCGGTATCCGCTGCGCGAGACCCTGTACCGCCATCTGATGTCGGCCCTCCACCAGTCGGGCCGGCCGGCCGAGGCGCTGGCCGTCTACGCCGATCTGCGGGCCAAGCTCGCCGAGGAGCTCGGCACCGAGCCCACCCCCGATGTGCAGCGCCTGTACCGGGCCCTGCTGTCCCCGCAGCCGAAGCACCACGGATCGACCGCCGGGTGGCCGCCGTTCGCGACGCCGGCCGGACGCCGGGCGCCCTCCCAACTCCCCGGCGACATAGCCGACTTCGTGCCCTGTGAGACCACGGACGTGCTGGCGCCCGCCTTGACGGCGAGCGACCGCACCGCCACGGCCGTCACCGCCATCACCGGCCAGGGCGGAGCGGGAAAGACGGCGACCGCCGTCCATCTGGCGCACCGGCTGCGCCCCTGGTTCCCGGACGGCCAGCTCTACGTCGACCTCGGGGGCAGCACCAGGCACCCCATCGATCCCGCGGCGGCGCTCGCCCAGATGCTTCTCGCCCTGGACCACCCGATGTCGGCGCTGCCCGAGGGGATCGGGGCCCAGGCCGCCTGCTTCCGTGACAGCCTCCGCGGCCGGCGCGTCCTCACGGTGCTCGACGACGCGGCCGACGAGGCGCAGGTCCGGCATCTGCTGCCGGGCAATGTGGAGAGCGCGGTCATCATCACCAGCCGGGCGCGGCTCACCAGCCTCCCCTTCACCTCCCGGGTCGAGCACGACGAGATGAGCCTGCACCAGGCCCTGATGCTCTTCCGGCGGGTCCTGGGCATCTCGAGGGTGGACCGCGACCTCGCGGCGGCCCGCGAGGTGGCGCGGCTGTGCGGCTGTCTGCCGCTCGCCCTGCGCATCGCCGCGGCCAGGCTCGCGGCCCGGTCCCATTGGAGTTTCGGCGACCTCGTCCACCGGCTGACACACCGGCCCAGGCCGCTGGACGAGCTCACCCATGGCCCGCTGAGCGTGCGTTCCTGCTTCGCCCCGGCCTACCACCGCCTGGCCGAGGACGATCGCCGTCTGTTCCGGATGCTCGGGCTGTCCGGTGTCCGGATGCTGTCCGCGCCCCCGGGGACCGAGCTGCCGAGCCTCGCCGTGCCCGACGTGGCGGAGGCGCTGGAACGGCTGGCGGACACCCGGCTGCTGAAGGTCGTCCACACGGGCGGTCCCGGCGCCGTGCCGCGGTTCTGGCTGCACGGCCTGGTCTCCGCCTACGCCCGGGAGCGGGCGGAGACGGAGGCGTCGGAGATCGAACGCGCGGCGGCCCAGGAGCTGCGGCGCCTGGAGGACCGGGAAGCCGCCGTCCCGGTGCTTCCGGCGGCGATCGGCCGGGTCCTCGCCGGCCGGCACGGATCATGGGGCCCGGTGGGGAGGGAGCCCCTGTAGCGGGGAGGGTGCACAGTGGAAGACGTGGGAGTTCGCCGACGGCTGACCGATCTGACGAGGCCATGGCAGCCTGGGTACGCCTTGGTGGCGATCCCCGTCGGGCTGATCGTGGCGATCACCGTCGTCGATCTGCTGACCCCGTCCGGTATCCATCTCGGCCCGCTGCTGGTGGTCGCCCCGGCCATCACCCCGTCGTTCGCCGGCCCCCGGACCACCGGGCTGATCGGCGCGCTGGCGGTGGCCGCCCAGATACTCATCGCGGCGCTGCGCGGCGGCTTCGACGTCAACCACCAGGTGCAGATCGCGGCCCTCGCCGTGCTCTCGCTGCTCATCACGGCCTACGCCCGGGAGCAGCGACGGCGCCACCGTGAGCTGGCCCGGGTGCGGTCCGTGTCCGAGGCCACTCAGCGGGTCGTACTGCGGCCGCTGCCGCACCGGCTGGGCCCGCTGCGGGTCGCCTCGCTGTATATGGCGGCCGAGGACGAGGCGCAGATCGGCGGGGACCTGTACGCCGCGACCCGGGTGAAGGAGTGCACCCGGCTGATCATCGGGGATGTCCGGGGCAAGGGGCTGACCTCCATCAGCGACGCGTCGGTGCTGATGGGCGCCTTCCGGGAGGCCGCCCATCTGACCCCCGACCTGCTGGAGCTCACCGACGTCCTGGAGCGCAGCGTCTGCCGGCACCTGGCCGAGCACATCGCCACCGCGAATGTCGAGCACGGCGGTGCCGAGCAGCCGCGGCCGGAAGCGGACGAGGAGCTGCGCGAGCACTTCATCACCGCCCTGCTGGTGGACATCCCGGACGAGGGCGCGGTGATGTTCATGGCCAACTGCGGGCATCCGCCGCCCCTGCTGCTGCGGGAGGGTGGCCGGGTGACCACCCTGCACCCGGCCAATCCCGGACCGCCGCTGGGCATGTGCGAACTCCCCAGGAGCTCGGGCGACCCCGGCACGCCCGAGACCATGCCCTTCGAGGACGGCGACACACTGCTGCTCTACACGGACGGGGTGATCGAGGCCCGCGCCCCCGACGGGTCCTTCTATCCGCTGGTCCAGCGGGTCGCGCAGTGGTGCGGCTCCGGTCCCGAGGGGCTGCTGCACCACATCCGCCGCGATCTGCTGGCCCATGTCGGCGGGCGGCTCGGCGATGACGCCGCCATGGTGGTCATCCAGCGCTCGCCCGCGCTCCACCCGGTCCAGCAGCTGAAGAAGATGGTGCCGGCCAACAGCGCCCACCGCTGATGAACGACCGCCCCTCGCGCCACTGCCCGCGGAGCGCTCAGCGGACCCGGTCGACGCGGCGCTCGTCCCAGACCGGCTCCGCCGTCTCGCGGACGACGCCGTCCGACCCGAAGACCAGGAAGCGGTCGAAGGACCGCGCGAACCAGCGGTCGTGGGTGACCGCGAGCACCGTGCCCTCGTAGGCTCCGAGCCCGTCCTGGAGCGCCTCGGCCGACTCCAGGTCCAGGTTGTCCGTGGGCTCGTCCAGCAGCAGCGCCGTCGTCCCGGCCAGTTCGAGCAGCAGGATCTGGAACCGGGCCTGCTGACCGCCCGAGAGCCGGTCGAAGGTCTGGTCGCCCTGGCGGTCGAGCTCATAGCGCCGTAGCGCGCTCATCGCGCGTCCCCGGTCCCGGGCGTGTTCGGTCCACAGGATGTCGACCAGCGTGCGCCCGAAGAGCTCCGGATGGGCGTGGGTCTGGGCGAAGTGGCCGGGCACGACACGCGCGCCCAGCTTCCACTCGCCCCGGTGGGCGACGTCCTGGCCCGCCAGGAGCCGCAGGAAGTGGGACTTGCCCGAGCCGTTGGAGCCCAGTACGGCCACCCGCTCGCCGTAGAAGACCTCCAGGTCGAAGGGGCGCATCAGCCCCTCGAGCTCCAGCCCCCGGCAGGTCAGCGCCCGCACCCCGGTGCGCCCGCCCGCGAGCCGCATGGTGATGTCCTGCTTGCGCGGCGGCTCCGGTGGCGGCCCGGCCTCCTCGAACTTGCGCAGCCGGGTCTTGGCGGCCTGGTAGCGGGAGGCCATCTCGTCGCTGCGGGCCGCGTACCGCTGCATGTCCAGCACCAGCCGTTTGAGCTGGGCGTGCTTCTCGTCCCAGCGCCGCCGGAGCTCCTCGAAGCGCTCGAACCGCTCCTCGCGGGCGTCGTGGTAGGTGGCGAAGCCGCCGCCGTGCACCCACACATCGCTGCCCGCCGGGCTCGGCTCGACGCTGACGATCCGGGCGGCCGCGCGTGCCAGCAGCTCGCGGTCGTGGCTGATGAACAGCACGGTCTTACGGGTCTCGCGCAGCCGCTCCTCCAGCCACTGCTTGCCCGGCACATCCAGATAGTTGTCCGGCTCGTCCAGCAGCAGCACATCGTCGGGCCCGCGCAGCAGCGCCTCCAGCACCAGCCGCTTCTGCTCGCCGCCGCTGAGCGTGCGCACCTCGCGCCACTGGGCCCGTTCGTACGGCACTCCGAGCGCCGCGGTGGTGCACATGTCCCACACCGTCTCGGCCTCGTAGCCGCGCGCCTCGGCCCAGTCGCTCAGGCTCTGGGCGTAGGCCAGCTGGGCGGCCTCGTCGTCCCGCTCCATGATCGCCAGCTCGGCCTCGTCCACCGCGCGGGCGGCCTCGCGGATCCGGGGCTGGGCCACCGAGACCAGCAGGTCGCGCACCGTCCGCTCATCGCGCACCGAGCCGATGAACTGCGGCATCACCCCGAGGGAGCCGCTGACCGTGACCGTGCCGCCGTGCGGCTCCACCTCGCCGGAGACCAGCCGCAGCAGTGTGGTCTTGCCCGCCCCGTTGGGCCCGACCAGAGCGGCCACCGTGCCCTCGGCTACGCGGAACGACACATCGCCGAGCAGCAGCCGTCCGTCGGGCAGGAAGTAGGCGAGGTGCGCGGCCTCCAGATGTCCCATGGACCGACATTCTCATGGCTCGGCCGGGCGGTCGGCAAAGCGATTTCCGAGCCTGCGGCGCGATGATGCGCGGGGCGGCTGAACGCGGCGGCCCCGCCGTCCGTATGGAACGGTGAATCGTCCCCCGAGCAGGAGGCACCACCATGACGCAGTCGGCAATCCCCGGGCAGGGCACCACCCGCCGTGCCGTCGTCACCGCGGCCGGAGCGGCCGGGCTGGCCGCCACGCTTGCCGCATGCGGCAAGGACGACGACGGCGGTTCGGGCGGCGGCAGCGCGGACAGCGCCCAGGACGCCGGGGGCGCGCAGCCGTCGCAGAGCGGGTCGCAGAGCGCGGAGGGCGGCCAGTCGGGCGGCGGGGACGGCATGGAACTCGCCAAGACCTCCCAGATCCCCGAGGGCGGCGGCATGGTCTTCAAGGACCACAAGGTCGTGGTGACCCAGCCCAAGGCGGGTGACTTCAAGGCGTTCTCGTCGATCTGTACGCACCAGGGGTGCTCGGTCGGCGATGTGAGCGGCGGCACCATCAACTGTCCCTGCCACCAGAGCAAGTTCGACATCAACGACGGCAGTGTGAAGGGCGGTCCGGCGCAGAAGCCGCTGCCGGGCGCGCAGATCAAGGTGCAGGGAAGTTCGATCTGGATGGCGTGACGGCCGTCCGCCGCCAGCCGGCATCCACCTCGTCGGCCGTGGTGACGGCGGCCACGAGGGCGAGGGTGTGGCGGACCATCGCCGGGGTGTACGAGGCGGGCACCCCGGCGATCGCGTCCTCGGGCACCACGGCCGTATAGCCGAGGTTGACCGCGTCGAAGACGGCGGCCGGGATCGCCACATTGGCCGACACGCCGGTGATGACCAGCGTGCGGCAGCCCAGGTTGCGCAGCAGCGCGTCCACCTCGGTCCCGGCGATCGGCGAGAGACCGTGCAGCCGCCGTACGACCAGGTCCTCGGGGGCCACCGGGACCGGTTCGGCGATCTCCACCGCCGCGCTTCCGGTGAGCTGCCGGACCGGCAACCGCTCGACGGCCCGGAACAGCGGTGCGTTGCGGCTCGCGCCGCGTCCGTCGGCGCGTCGCTCGGCCACCGCGTGCAGCACCTGGACGCCCGTGTCGTGGGCGGCCGCCACCAACTGGGCGACACGCCCGAGCGCGCCGGACTCCTGGGCCACGGCGGCCAGTTCGGGCAGCGCGCTGTCCGGCCCCACCACGCCCTGCTGGCATTCGACGGTGAGCAGGGCGCAGCCTTCCGGCCGGAGCAGTTCCACGAGGTCTTCGCGGGGGCGCGGAGGCGCGGCGCCTTCGCGCGGGGGCACGGCGTCTTCGCGGGGGCTCGGGGTCACGGCGCGGGAGAGTAGCGTCCCTTGCGTCATCAAGGAAGAGCCATCATCCTGTGCCGCACAACGGGTTACCGGGAGGTACAGGTCGGATGACCGTCACTCAGCGGCGGGGACGCCGCATCATGATGAGCCAGGACGAGCTGGACGCCTTCCTCGCCGAACAGCGCACCTGCCGGGTGGCGACCGTGTCCGCGGACGGACGGCCGCATATCAGCCCGCTGTGGTTCTGCTGGGACGGCACCGCCCTGTGGCTGTACTCCCTGACCCGCAGCCGCCGCTGGGCCGAGCTGCGCCGCGATCCGCGGCTCGCGGTGGTGGTCGACGACGGGCACGAGTACGGCGAACTGCGCGGGGTGGAACTCTCCGGCGAGGCGGTCCCCGTGGGCGAGGAGCCGCGCACCGGCGTGTCGTGCCCCGAACTCGACGCGCCGGAGCGGATGTTCGCGGCGAAGTACTTCGGCCTGGACGCCATGCCGCACGACGGTCGCCACGCCTGGCTGCGGCTGGTCCCCGAGGCGGTCCGCTCCTGGGACTTCCGCAAGATGCCGCGGGGCTGAGCGGCCCGGATCAGGAGAGGGTCAGTCGATGATCTTCTCGCCGACCGACCGCAGCACCTCGACCGCCGCCCGGATCGACGGCCTGCGGTCGGCGTCGGCGCGCCAGATCGCGTAGATGTGCCGCCGCATCGTGGGCTGGCTGACGGGCACCATCCGCACCCCCTCGGGCACCGGACCGCGGCCCAGCCGGGGCACCACGGCGATGCCCAGCCCGGCGGCGATCAGCGAGAGCTGGGTGTGGTGCTCATGCGCGGTGTGCCGGATCCTCGGCTCGATGCCCTTGCCGCGCAGGGTCACCATCAGCCAGTCGTAGCAGAACCCGCCCTTGGGCCAGGAGATCCACTCGTCGTCCACGAAGTCCTCCGGCTCGACCGCGTGCCGGTCGGCGAGGGGGTGGTCGGCGGGCATCGCGACATCCACCGGATCGTCCAGCAGGGCGGCCTTCACCAGCCCGCCGGGCATCGGCAGCGGTTTGTTGTACCAGTCCAGGACCACGGCCAGATCGATGTCGCCGCGCACCACCGAGGGCACCGACTCATCGGGCTCCATCTCCTGGAGCCGCACGTTCAGCTGCGGATGCTCGGTGCGCAGCCGGCTCAGCGCGTCCGGGAAGAGACCGCGGACGGCGGTCGGGAACGCGCCCAGCAGCAGCTCGCCGACGGCGTGGCCGCGCTGTGCCTCCAGATCCGCCTGGGCCAGCTCCACCTGGGAGAGGATGCGCGCCGCGTGGTCGGCGAGCAGCCGCCCGGCGTCGGTGAGCCGGATCCCGCGCCCGTTCTTGGCGAGCAGTTGCTGTCCGGTCTCCCGCTCCAGCTTGGCGAGTTGCTGCGAGACGGCGGAGGTGGTGACATGCAGCCCCTCGGCCGCCCCGCTCACGGATCCGTGGCGGGCCACGGCGTACAGCGTGCGGAGGCGATCCAGGTTCATGTAAGAAATACTACGCGATACCGCGAACGAATTCTCGCTTGTCCTAAGAGGTTGCAGCCCACATCGTAATGGCATGACCTCAGTCGCCGCCTCGGCGCCCCCTGCCGCCGCCTCCACCGCGGGGCCGTCCCCCGAACCCGTCCGCCGACCGCTCCTCGACTGGCGCATCCGCTTCGGCGCGCTCTCCCTGGTCTGGGGTTTCAGCTTTCTCTTCATCAAGGTGGGCAATGAGGCGTTCGCCCCCTTGTACGTCACGCTCGGGCGGATGCTGTTCGGCACCGCCGTGCTGCTGGTGACGCTGGTGGTGAAGCGGGAGCGACTGCCGCGCGGGGCGCGGGTCTGGGGCCATCTGGCGGTGGCGGCGTTCTTCCTGAACGCGCTGCCGTTCTCGCTGTTCGCCTACGCCGAGCTGACCATCCCCTCCACCCTGGCCGGGATCTGCAACGCCGCCTCGCCGCTGTGGGGGATGCTGCTCGCGGTGGTCGTGGTCTCCGACGACCGGCCGACCCGTCAGCGTGTCGCGGGTCTCGGGCTCGGCTTCATCGGCGTGTTGATCGTGCTGGGCGCCTGGCAGGGCTTCTCCGGCCAGGATCCGCTGGGCACGGCGCTGGCGCTGATCGCCTCGGCCAGCTATGCGGTCGGCTGGCAGTACGTCCGGCGCACGCTGAGCGACACGGGCCACTCCCATCTGTCGATGTCCGGTGGGCAGCTGCTGCTCGGCACGGTGCAACTCGCCCTGGTGGCACCGGTGTTCGCGCCGACGCCCACCTCCTTCCCGGTCCTGCCCCTGCTCTCGGTGCTCGCCCTGGGCGCGCTGGGCACCGGGGTGGCGTTCCTGGTCCAGTACGGGCTCGTCGACGAGGTCGGCCCGACGACGGCGATGATGGTCACGTACTTCGTCCCGGTGATCGCCACCACCGCGGGCGTGGCGATCCTCGGGGAACACCTCACCTGGAACACGCCGGTGGGCGCCGTGATCGTCCTCATCGGCGCGGCCCTGACCCAGCGGCGCCCCGGCGCGTCCCGGACCCCGTCCGGCGGCCGTTCGCGGACCGTACGGATCCATCGCACAAGTTCCTAGCCCAGCCGTCCCGACGGCGTCGCTCCCACCGCCGCGGCCACCGCGTCGGCGACCGCCCCGATCTCGTCGGCGGCCAGCGGCGAGACCGTCAGCCGCACCCCCGGTGGCGAGGCCACGCGGAAGCGCGCCCCGGGGGCGACGGCCCAGCCCGCCGCCAGCAGCCGGGCGACCGCGCCGGTCTCGTCCGGGACCGGCACCCATACGTTCATCCCGCCGCGCCCGTGCGCGGCGATCCCCCGCTCGCGCAGCGCCCGCACCAGCGCGGCGCGCCGCGTGTCGTACGACGCCGCCACCGCCGCCGGGTCGACCGCGCCCGTCCGCCACAGCCAGGCGACCGCGTCCTGCAACAGATGGCTGACCCAGCCAGGGCCCAGCCGCTGGCGGCCGCGCACCCGGTCCAGGGTGACGGCGTCGCCGGTGAGCACGGCGAGCCGCAGATCCGGGCCGTACGCCTTGGCGGTGGAGCGGACCAGCGCCCAGTGGTCGGTGCCCCCGGCCAGGGGGCGCAGGGGGACGTCCACGATGCCGTGCCCGTGGTCGTCCTCGATCAGCAGCACATCGGGGTGGCCGGCGAGTACGCCCCGCAGCTCATGTGCGCGTGTCGCGCTCACCGCCGCGCCCGTCGGGTTCTGCGCCCGGTCGGTGACCACCAGCGCCCGCGCGCCCTGGGCCAGCGCGTGCTCCACCCGCTCGGGCAGCGGTCCGTCGTCGTCGACCCCTACGGGCACGGCGCGCAGTCCGAGCGCCGGGATCAGATCGAGCAGACTGCCCCACCCGGGGTCCTCGACGGCGACCGCGTCACCGGGCCGCAGATGCGCGGCCAGCACCCGCTCGATCGCGTCGAGCGAGCCGGAGGTGACGGCGACCGGCCCGGGCGGCACCCCGTCCGCGTCGAGGGCGGCCCTGGCGAGCTCGGCCACCTCGGGGACGACGTCCGGCGCGCCGTACAGCGTGGGGCGCTCCGCCGCGCGCGCCGCGGCCGCCGCGAGCGGCGCGCCGAGCGCGGGCAGCAGCGCGGGGTCGGGGTTGCCGCTCGACAGATCGCGCGCACCGGCGGCGTCGACGCCGATCCACTCGCGGGGCGTGCTGGACGGGCGGGAGCGCACCCGGCTGCCCCGGCGCCCCGCCGTCTCGATCACGCCCCGTTCGCGCAGCACGCGATACGCGGCCGCGACCGTATGGGGATTCACGCCCAGCCGCTCGGCCAACTCCCGCAAGGGTGGCAGCAGTTGGCCCGGCGGCAGCCCGCCGACGCCGACCCCGCGCTCCACACTGGCCGCGATCTCGGCTGCGCGACGACCTGCGATCGGATATTCTCCTAGCACAAACGCTATTTTGCACTAGCGCAATGGAGGACGCAAATGCCCGCCCCGGACGCCACCGCCGCGACCAACGCGCCCGACAACGCCTACCGGCCGACCGACCGCACCGTGCCCACCCGCTCCCGCGAGCGCGCCTCGTACGACCGGGAGGTGGTGCACGCGATTCTCGACGAGGGCTACGTCTGCCATCTGGGCTTCATACGCGAGGGCGCCCCCGTCGTCCTGCCGACCCTCTACGGCCGGGTCGGGGAGCGGCTGTACATCCATGGCTCGACGGGGGCGCGGCCGCTGCGCATGGCGGGCGGGTCGGGCGCCGAGGAGCCGGGGCTGCCGGTGTGTCTCACCGTCACCCATGTCGACGGGCTGGTCCTGGCCCGTTCGGCGTTCCACCACTCCATCAACTACCGCTCGGTGGTGGTGCACGGCACCGCCCGCCCGGTGACCGATCCGGCCGAGCGCACCGCGGCCCTGGACGCCCTGGTGGACCATGTGGTGCCGGGCCGGGCCGCCGACTCCCGGCCCGCCAACGCCAAGGAACTGGCCGCCACCGCCGTGCTCCGCCTGGACCTCGAAGAGGTCTCCGCGAAGGTCCGCACCGGCGGGCCCAACGACGACGCCGAGGACCTGGAGCTCCCCCACTGGAGCGGCGTGGTGCCGGTCGCCCGCACCTACGGCGCGCCGGTCCCCGCCGACGACCTCGCACCCGACACGCCGGTGCCCGGCTACCTCACCCGGCTCTGACCGGGCCGCCCCGCCGCCCTCAGGGGCTTCGTTCATGTCGTCGCGCGCAGGGCGGCGGGGCCGGTCATCCCCCCGCCGTGAACTCCCGCTCCCCCTCCACCGGCGCCGAGGCCGCCACCGGCTCCGCCGCGGCGGCCTTCGGGGTGGAGGTCTGGGCGATCAGAGCCCCGGCCAGCACCACCACACCGCCGACGACCTGCGCCACGCCCAGGTGCTCATCCAGCAGCACCCATGCCAGAACGGTCGCGATCACCGCCTCCAGACAGGCCACCACCCCGGCCACCTGCGGTGAGAGCCGACGCACCGACACCACCCCGGTGAGATACGCGAGCACCGTCGCCACCAGCACGATCCAGGCGAGCAGCGCCCACGCGGGGACACGGGCGCCCGCCAGGTCGGCGCGCCCGGCGAGGACCGTCCAGTCCATCTCCCAGGGGCGGCCGACCACGGTCAGCACCACGGCCCCGATCAGCAGTCCGTGGGCGATGACACCGAGCGGATCCGCCGGGTCCTGGCCGTCGCTGCCGTGATCGGAGAGGACGAAGTAGCCCACCTGGCAGAACGCCGCGCCGAAGGCGAGCAGCACTCCGAGGGGCGCGAAGCTCAGCCCGGACCAGACCTCCACCACACAGGTGAGCCCGCCGACGGCCAGCACGACCCCGAGCGCCGCGGCACGGCTCACCGGCCGGCGCTGGACGAACCGCACCCACCCGAGCACCAGCGCGGGCGCGAAGTATTCGATGAGCAGCGCCACGCCGACGGGGATGCGGGAGAGCGCCGCGAAGTAGCACGCCTGCACCCCCGCCACGGCCAGCAGACCGAACCCCACCAGCAGTCCGGGGCGGCGGGTCAGCAGCCCTCGATGGCGCCAGGCCAGGGGCAGCAGGACCAGGGCCGCGCCCGTCACCCGCAGCCAGGTGACCTCGAGCGGCGCGAGCCCCGCCTCGATCAGCGGTTTGGCGGCGACACCCGACCCGCCGAACGTGAACGCCGACAGCAGGGCGAGCCCCAGGCCGGCATTCCTCTGCCGTGAGTGATCTCCGGATACGCGCACCCGGCCATCATGTCAGCCCACGTCAGCACCGTCACCCCTATGACTACTGTCAGATTTCCCCCTCCAACGCGGTGACCAGTGGCGCGACGGCGACACCCGCGCGCCGCAGTACCTCCATGGCACGACACTCCCGGTCATGGACGAGCGCGGCGAGGAGATCGAGGCCGTCGGCGCGGGACGCGCCACGGGAGACGGCGCGACGCACCGCCGTCTCGAGGGCGGCCGCCGCGGCGGGCGACCATCCGGCCGGCCCGCTCCCCGCCGACCGCGCCGTCCCCGAGCCCTCGACGCCGCCGCTCCACCGGAGCCCGTACCCGATGGCGCGCTGGACCAGATACCCCAGCAGCCGGCTCACCTGGGGCGAGCCACCGGGAAACGCGTCCCGTACGTCCGGGTCGGACTCCAGGAGGCCGTGCAGCAGATGGGCGGTGTCGATCTGCGCGTCACCGTCGCGCACGGCGCGCCGGCGGGCTCCCGCGATCACGGCGGCCACCACGTCGCTCACCCGGTCCTCGCATCCGGTGTCGTCCTGGCCGGCGGAAAGGGTAGGACTTCGCACACTCTCACCCCATCAGTCCCCGCACGCCGGAGCATCCTCGCCGGGAAGCATGTGCGCATCCCACCGTGGTTGTGCGTGGATGACCGGTTCTCCTCCTCGGGGAGGAGAGGGGCGGAGAGCGACCCCGATGGACGGGAACTGATGACCCGTCAGTATTGAATGTTCCGCGACCCGGGGCTACGTTGCCGGGCACCGTCACACCACACCCCGCAGCAACGCGCCGAAGGGACTCCCCCATGGCCGAGGTCAGCGCGCAGACACGCATCGAGGCACCGGCCGAGAAGGTCTGGGCCCGGCTGACGGACTTCTCCGCGTACGGCGACTGGAACGCCACCCACACCAGCTTCCCGCAGGGCGGTCCGGCCACGTTGGAGGTGGGGGCCACCTATCAGGAGAACATGAAGCTGATGGGCTTTCCGGCCGAGGCGACCTGGACCATCGAGGAGTGCGAACCGGCCCGGCTGCTGACCACCCGGGGCAAGGGCCCGATGGGCGTGAACCTCGCCATGCGGTACTCGCTGACACCGGACGGCGACGCCACGACGGTGCGTGTCGACGGGGAGTTCACCGGGGCGGCGGTCTCCTTGATGGCCGGGAAGCTGAAGGACTCGGCGAGCACCGCGCTCAATGAATCACTGCGCAAGCTGAGCGCACTGGTCGTCTGAACTCCCCCGCGCCCCCCGTCCCGCTCCGCCGCCCCCGCGCGGCCGCACCCCCGTCCGGCGGGGCTCAGCCCTCGCCGCCGCGCTCGGCGCCGCCGTTCGCCTCCTCCTGCTCGGCGAGGATGAGGTACAGCCGCTTGCGCGACTCATTGATGACGGAGACGGCCTTCTGCCGCTGCTCCGCACTGCCGGTCCGCCAGACCTGGGCGAACGCCTCCATCAGCCCGAAGCCCGCCTGGCGGACCTCCTGCATGGCCTCCCAGTCGATACCGCGCCCGGCCTCCTCCCACGGAGCGGCGGGCACCGCCTCGGCCTCGGTGCGGCCGGCGTCGGTGAGCGCGAACAGCTTCTTGCCGCCCTCGCTCTCGCTGCCGATCAGCCCCTCGTCCTCGAGCAGCTGAAGGGTGGGGTACACCGAGCCGGGGCTGGGCCGCCAGGCTCCCCCGCTGCGCTCGGTGATCTCCTGGATCATCTCGTAGCCGTGCATCGGGCGGTCCTTCAGCAGGGCCAGGATCGAGGCGCGCACATCGCCGCGCCGCGCCCGGCCGCGCATCCCCCGGCCACCCGGTCCGCCGCGGCCACGGCCGCCGAACGGGGGGCCGCCGAAGGGCGGACCGTCGAATCCGGGGCCGAACGGACCGAACGCCGCGCGCCGCCCCTCACGCCCCTCGCCTTCACCCCAGCCACGCTGGCCGGGTCCGCAGTGCTCACGTCCGTGTCCATGCCCATGAGAACGCATCGTGACGCTCCTTTCTATCGTCGATCCATCACGACACCTCAACGATATATCGGAACCGATCGGATGCCAACCCCCTTCTCCCATCACGCCGAGACTCCCGGACGCCCCGAGATCCGATTCCCGCACCGCGGCTCCCCATCACGAGCCATCCCCCACATCAAAAGAAGCCACATCAGAGGAATTGGCCATGGCTCACCCGCCGCCCGCCGCCTACGGTCGGCTTATGCGGATACGAATCGTCGACGCGTTCACCGACCGCCCCTTCGCCGGCAACCCGGCCGGGGTCGTCCTCCTCGACACCGACGCCTTCCCGGACGACCACTGGCTCCAGCAGGTCGCCGCCGAGGTCAACCTCGCCGAGACCGCCTTCGCCCACCCCCTCCCCCGGGCCGCGGAGGCCGACTGGGCGCTGCGCTGGTTCACCCCGGTCACCGAGGCACCCATGTGCGGCCATGCCACGCTCGCCACCACTCATGTCCTCAAAGCCACGGGGGCCGCGACCGGCACGGTCCGCTTCGCCACCCTCAGCGGGGTGCTGTCGGCGACGGCCGACGACGGCGGCTCGATCACACTGGACTTCCCCACCGCCTCACTGACCGAGCTGCCGGTGCCCGAGCAGACGGCCGAGGTCGGCGCGGCGCTCGGCACCCAGATCGTGTCCGCCCATCACGCCGGCCCGTTCATCGACGACCTCCTGATCGAGGTGGCCGACGAGAAGACCGTGCGCGCCCTGGCCCCCGACCTCGCCGCGCTCAAGCGGATCAGCCACCGGGGCATCATCGTGACCGCGGCCGCCGAGGACTCCGGGCGCGGCTATGACTTCGTCTCGCGGATGTTCGCCCCGGGCGTCGGCATCGACGAGGACCCGGTCACCGGCAGCGCGCATACCGCGCTCGCGCCCTACTGGTCGGCCCGGTTCGGCCGCGACGAGCTGACCGGGCTCCAGGCGTCCGCGCGCACCGGCCTGGTCCGCACCGCGCTGCGCGGCGACCGTACGCTGCTGACGGGCGGCGCCGTCACCGTCATCGACGGCGAGCTGCTCAGCTGAGGCCCGTCACACGGCGCCGGACGGCGGGTCAGGCCGTGGGCAGCCAGTCCACCCGGCCCGCCAGCACGGCGTATCCGACGAAGGCCACGATGTCGATCAGCGAATGGGCCGCGACCAGTGGCCCGACCCGCCCCCAGCGGCGGTAGAGCAGCACGAAGATCACGCCCATCGCCATATTGCCGAAGAAGCCGCCGATCCCCTGGTAGAGGTGGTACGAGCCGCGCAGCACCGAACTGGCCAGCAGGGCGGCCATCGGGGTCCAGCCCAACTGCCCGAGCCTGCGCAGCAGATAGCCGACCACGATCACCTCCTCCAGCACCGCGTTCTGCACGGCGGAGGCGATCAGTACGGGGATCTTCCACCAGACGTCGGGCAGCGATTCGGGGACCACCGTGAGGTTGCCCCCGGCCGCCCGCGCCCCGAGGTACAGCAGCAGTCCGGTGCCGCCGATCGCGGCCGCGATCGCGGCGCCCCACGCCAGGTCGAACCGGGGCCGGTCGCGGTCGAAGCCGATCACCCGCAGCCCGGCGCCCTCGCGCAGCAGCAGATGGGCGACGAGCGCGACCGGTACCAGCGCGGTGGCGATGCCGAACAGCTGCCAGGCGAGATCCAGCCAGGGCCGCCCCGGCGCCGCGGAGGAGTTGAGATGGGCCGCCTGGTCCTTCAGCCCGCCCGGTTTGGTCACCGAGCCGATAAAGCTGATCAGCGCGGACAGCCCGCTCGCGCCCAGGGACAGCGCCAGCACGAGCAGCGTCTCATTGCGCAGCGTCCGCCGCGAGAGCCCGTCCTCGACCACGGGCAGCTCCGCGCCCCGCGCCTGTGACCGCACTCCTGTCCCCACTTCCGTCTCTCCGCCTCATCGGTGCACCCGCCCCGTTCACCGGACAATACGGGGTCATGGTCCACGGTGGGGGCGTCACCCGGAGAGATCGGTGGGCCAGGTGTGCACCGGTGCGTCGGTCCGCATCAGGGCGCAGTACCGGCGGGTCATGGCCGCGAGGGCGGCGTCCCGGTCCAGTCCGCCGCCCAGCGCCCGGTGGTAGGTGGCCGCCTGCCAGGAAGCGCCGTTGACCCCCAGCTTGCAGCGCTCCTCGATCACGCCGAGATAGCGGTCGCGGTCGGCGGGCTCCACGCCCCAGGAGTCCAGGCCGGACGCGGCGAGCGGCAACAGCTCCTCGCGGACCAGCCGGACGGCGGAGGTGCGGGTCAGGGACGCCGAACGGCCGGATTTGGGCCACTGGAGGACCGCGTCGATGCCATGGCGGCAGGCCGCCTCGAAGTTGGCCGCGGCGGCCGCGAACGGCAGCCGGGTCCACACCGGGCGGGACTCCTCGGCGAGCGCCCTGACCAGCCCGTAGTAGAAGGCGGCGTTGGCGATGACATCGGTGACGGTGGGCCCGGCCGGGAGCACGCGGTTCTCCACGCGCAGATGCGGCACACCGTCCACGACGTCGTAGACGGGCCGGTTCCAGCGGTAGATCGTGCCGTTGTGCAGCGCCAGCTCCTGGAGCTCGGGCACCCCGCCCTCGTCCAGCGCCCGCAGCGGGTCCTCGTCCTCGCCGGTGGAGAGCAGCGGCGGGAAGTAGCGCAGGTTCTCCTCGAACAGCTCGTACGCGGAGTCGATCCAGCGCTCGCCGAACCAGGTGCGCGGGCGGGCCCCCTGGGCGGCGATCTCCGGCGGGCGCACATCGGTGGCCTGGAGGAACAGCGGCGGCCGGGATTCGCGCCACACCTCGTGGCCGAAGACGAAGGGGGAGTTGGCGCCCACCGCGATCTGTACGGCGGCCGCGGCCTGCGCGGCGTTCCACGCGTCCGCGAAGCGGCCCGGGGTGACCTGGAGATGGAGCTGGACGGAGGTGCAGGCCGCCTCGGGGGCGATGGACGAGCTGGCGTAGGTGAATCGCTCCCGGCCCTCGATGTCGATGAGGAAATCCTCGCCGCGGGCGGCCAGCATCTGCTCATTGAGAAGTTTGTAACGGTCGTCATAGGAGAGGTTCGTGGATCCCAGATCGTCCGCGGCGAGGGTGGGCAGAATTCCGATCATCACGATCTCGGAGGACACTTCTCGCGCCTTGCGATCGGCATATGACAAACCGGTTCGGAGCTCTTCGGAGAGCTGATCGAGAACGCGTCCGTGCAAACGGTGGGGCACGATGTTTACTTCAAGATTGCACTGCCCGAGTTCGGTCTGGAAATCATGACTCCCGATGCGCTCCAGAACCTCCGCGTTCATCATCCTCGGCAGCCCGTCGGCCCCGGCGAGATTCAGCTCGATCTCCAGCCCCATCAGATTCTTCGGGCGGTCGAATCGCTTGTCGGCCAGAAGCCGACCCAGCCCGTCGAGGCACTGCCGCAACCGGACGCGCTGCCGTCGCCGGCCGGACGGGTCGAACTCACCGGCTATGAGCTTCTCCCCCATCGAAGCGTCCCTCCTCGAGTGGATCATCGGCGCCAACGGTGTGCACACCACGCTCGATGATGCCCACCAATGTGATCGATAACGCCCCGCGATCCCCACCCAGCCGGTAGGCTCTGTGGAACTGCGCATTGCGCCGGGGAAATGGACCAGCGAGTTCCAGCCTACCGCGCGGGGCTCAAAATGCCAGGTCATATCCGTTCATCTGGCACTGAATCGGGGAAAATCCCCGCCTTCCCGGGGTCTGGATATCCTCTTGTCGGCGATATCGGCAGCGGCTAGACGAAACACAACGGGAACACTTGTCGTATAAACTCGGCTAACGAGGCAGAGAGATAACGCCCGAACGGTCTGTTCCGGCTCCCCTCTGACCCGTGTTCCACCGACAGCGCCGCCCAAACCCGGCCCGCTATCGCTTCACCGTGTCTTCAAAGCGAGAGGCGACCCACCATGCCGCTGCATGTGCCCCAGGCCCCCGCGCCCGCCCTGCGCAGCGTCCTCACGGCCCTTGATTCCCCCACCGCCGTCCGCGAGGCCCGCACCCCCGTGCTCTCCACGCTCACCGGCCCCTTCGAACCCGAACTCCCGCTCCCCGTCCATGTCCTGGACGACATCACCGCCTCCGACGGCCCGCCGCGCACCCGGCTCACCGGCTGGCGATTCCTGATCCGCGACGGCGACCGTACGGTGGCCGCCGCGGAGGCGATGCTCACCGCCGACGGCTGGGCCTTCTCGCACTTCTCCGAGGGCCCCTATGTCAGCTCGGCCGAACTCGCCCTGGGCGAGGCCGAGTCGCTGCCCTCGGCGTACCAGCCGCGGCTGCTGTCCATCCCCGAGCTCTACATGGTCACGCTCTGGCTGCACGGCGACCTGACCGCGGACGGCGCCGAAGGCGGCCTCGGCTCCGGGGACCTGCTGGTACCGCTCGCCCCGGCCCCGCCCGGTATCGCGGCGCACCGGGCGCACCGGGCAACCGATCTGCTGCCCGTACTCACCCACCGGCTGACCCGCGTCCCCTTGCTTGGCTCACCCGCCTGACCTGGGCCTTCATCAGGCCGGGAGCGCCCCGTGACCGCCGGGTCACGGGGCGCTCCGCAGCATCCTCGTAACAGTCCGGCCGCGATGAACCGTCCGGACGGGTGATGCGTCATTATCTAGCGAGACCGGTACCGCGAAATCCCTGCGGATTCCAGGCCGTAGGGCAACACTGGAGCAATCGACCGACTCAACCACGGGGGGCGGCCATGGACGCCGCGGCGAGCCGCAGGACCTTCACCACTCCGCAGCGAAAGAACCCTGTCATGTGCCAGCATCAACCACCTTGCCCGTCAGCCGACTCCGCCGACCGGGAGGCCGCCCATCTGGTGGCGCACCACCCGGAGCAGGGATGGAGCCTGCTGTGCAACGGCGTCCTGCTCTTCGAGGACACCGGTGAGCTGCTGCCGGACGGGCGCGTGATCGCACCGTGCCGACCGCTGGGTTCCGAGCACGTCGTCACCGCGGCCTGACCACCGCCGTCGACGGCACGTACATACCAGGGGCCGGCCCGGCGCATCCGCCGAACCGGCCCCGTTGACGCATCGTCGGGCTGAGGCCTCTCAGCCCTCGTAGGACTCCAGCGGCGGGCAGGAGCAGACGAGGTTACGGTCCCCGTAGGCCCCGTCGATCCGCCGCACCGGCGGCCAGTACTTGTCGGCCGCCGAGACCCCGGCCGGGAAGACCGCTTCCTCCCGGGAGTACGAGTGGTCCCACTCCCCGGTCAGCGACGCCGCCGTGTGCGGAGCGTTCCGGAGCGGGTTGTCCTCCTTGGTCCACTCGCCGGAGCCGACCTTCTCGATCTCGGTCCGGATGGCGATCATCGCCTGGCAGAACCGGTCCAGCTCCGCCAGATCCTCGCTCTCGGTCGGCTCGATCATCAGCGTCCCGGCGACCGGGAACGACATCGTCGGCGCGTGGAAGCCGTAGTCGATCAGGCGCTTGGCCACATCGTCCACGGTCACGCCGGTGGCCTTCGTCAGCGGACGCAGATCCACGATGCACTCATGGGCCACCAGGCCGCCGGGGCCGGTGTAGAGCACCGGGTAGTGCGGCTCGAGGCGCTTGGCGACGTAGTTGGCGCCGAGCACCGCGACCTGGGTCGCGCGGCGCAGCCCCTCGGCGCCCATCAGCCGGATGTACGCCCAGGAGATCGGCAGGATCCCCGCGGAGCCCCACGGCGCGGCCGAGACCGGGCCGACGCCGGTGGCCGGTCCGGCGGCGGGCTGAAGCGGATGGTTGGGGAGGTAGGGCGCCAGATGCTCGCGCACCGCGATCGGGCCGACGCCGGGGCCGCCGCCGCCGTGCGGGATGCAGAAGGTCTTGTGCAGGTTCAGGTGCGAGACATCGCCGCCGAACCGGCCCGGCTCGGCGAGCCCGACCAGCGCGTTGAGGTTGGCGCCGTCCACGTAGACCTGGCCACCCGCGTCGTGCACGGTCGCGCAGATCTCGGTGATGTGCTCCTCGAACACCCCGTGGGTGGAGGGGTAGGTGACCATCAGGACGGCCAGCTGGTCGCCGTACTGCTCGATCTTGGCGCGCAGGTCGTCGGTGTCCACCTCGCCGTCCTGGCCGGTCTTGACCACGACGACCTTCATACCGGCCATCACGGCGCTGGCGGCGTTGGTGCCGTGCGCGGAGGACGGGATCAGGCAGACGGTGCGCTGGGTGTCCCCGTTGGCCCGGTGGTAGGCGCGCACCGCCAGCAGTCCGGCGAGCTCGCCCTGGGACCCGGCGTTCGGCTGCAACGAGACCTTGTCATAGCCGGTGACCTCGGCCAGCCGCTCCTCCAGCTCACGGATCAGGGTCAGATAGCCCTGGGCCTGCTCGGCGGGTGCGAAGGGGTGCAGCGCGCCGAACTCCGGCCAGGTGACCGGCTCCATCTCGGTGGTCGCGTTGAGCTTCATGGTGCACGAGCCCAGCGGGATCATGCCCCGGTCCAGGGCGTAGTCCCGGTCGGCCAGGCGGCGCAGATAGCGCAGCATCGCGGTCTCGGAACGGTACTGGTGGAAGACCGGGTGCGACAGATAGCCGTCCTGGCGCAGCAGGGCCGCGGGCAGCGCGTCCGGCGCCGAGGCGTCCAGCTCCTCGATCCCCGGGATCCCGGAGGCGTCACCGTTGCCGCCGTCCACCCCGAAGGCGGACCATACGGCGGCGAGCTGCGCGCGGCCGGTGGTCTCGTCGCAGGCGATGCCGACGTGGTCGGCGTCGGTCAGCCGGAGGTTGACCCCGGCCTCGCGGGCCGCGGCGACGACCTCGGCGGCCCGGCCCGGCACCCGCGCGGTGAGGGTGTCGAAGAACGTGCCGTGCTCCACCTCGACCCCACCGGCCCGCAGCCCCTCGGCGAGCACGGAGGCGTAGCGGTGGGTGCGGCGGGCGATCGCCGCGAGCCCGTCCGGGCCGTGGTAGACGGCGTACATCCCGGCCATCACGGCCAGCAGCACCTGAGCGGTGCAGATGTTGCTGGTGGCCTTCTCCCGGCGGATGTGCTGCTCACGGGTCTGCAACGCCAGCCGGTACGCCTTGTCGCCGTCGGCGTCCACGGAGACCCCGACCAGACGGCCGGGCAGGTTGCGGGCGTAGGCGTCGCGCACCGCCATGAAACCGGCGTGCGGACCGCCGAAGCCCATCGGGACGCCGAACCGCTGGCTGCTGCCCACCGCGATGTCCGCGCCCAGCTCACCGGGCGAGGTGAGCAGGGTGAGCGCGAGCAGATCGGCGGCGACGGTGACGACGGCGCCCAGCTCATGGGCGCGCTCGATGACCGGGCGCGGATCGCGCACCACACCGGAGGCGCCCGGGTACTGGAGCAGCACGCCGAAGACCCCGCGCTCGGCGATCTCGTCCGGGATGCCCTCGGCCAGGTCGGCGACGACGACCTCGACACCGGTGGGCTCGGCGCGGGTCCGTATGACCGCGATGGTCTGCGGCAGACAGTCGGCGTCGATCAGGAAGACGCCTTCCTTGACCTTGCCGACGCGCCGCGACAGCGCCATCGCCTCGGCGGCCGCGGTGGCCTCGTCCAGCAGCGAGGACCCGGCCGTGGGCAGCCCGGTCAGATCGGCGACGACGGTCTGGAAGTTCAGCAGCGCCTCGAGCCGGCCCTGGGAGATCTCCGGTTGGTAGGGCGTGTACGCGGTGTACCAGGCGGGGTTCTCCAGCACATTGCGCAGGATCACCGGCGGGGTGTGGGTGCCGTAGTAGCCGAGACCGATCATCGACGGCAGCGCCTGGTTGCGGTCGGCGAGCGCGCGCAGCTCGGCGAGGACCTCCGGCTCACTGCGGGCCGGCGGCAGGGCGTCCAGCGCCTCGGTGCTCTTGATGACGTCCGGTACGGCGGCCTCGGTGAGCTCGTCCAGCGAGCCGAAGCCGACCTGGGCGAGCATCTTGGCCTGTGCCTCGCCGTCCGGGCCGATGTGGCGCCGCTCGAACGGAGTACCGGATTCCAAGTCGGAGAGTGCGATGCGATTGGCGGTCATCTGCGGGGGCCTCCTGGTCTGTGACGACCTTCGAGGGGCACCGCGGCTCGGGTGCCCGGACGGCCTCCCCCTCTGTCATCTCAACCTGAGAGCTTCACCGGCCCACATACCGCCTGACCGGTTTTCACCGTCGGTGAGGAGGGGTTCCGGAACGCTGCTCGCCCGTGGCCCACCCTGCTTTCCAGAGTGACCTCACCCGCACGGTACGTGTGCCTGAGAGATTCCGGGGAGGGTTTGCTCCTTCGGCGCCTCCGACAGCGTCGGCGGAGGACTCTCCCGCACGGGGTCTACAGCCACAGTCAGCGTACCAGCGGTTCTGCCAGGGGGGACGGTCGCGGGCGTTCGAGTGGCCGAGTGCGGCGATGTGGCTTTTTGTAGGTAGCAATGGGCACTTGCTAACCGCTTGTTCATCTGTTTGCCACCTGTGGGAGAGAGCGTGCAGACCGATATCGACCCGCGGACCCTGATCGGCCGCAAGGCATTCGACCGCGAGGGCGCCAAGATCGGCACCGTGGACGAGGTCTATCTCGACGACGCGACCGGCGAGCCCGAATGGGCGGCGGTGCGCACCGGACTGTTCAGCCGGGACGTCTTCGTGCCGCTCGAACCGAGCGAGGTCGTCGGCGACACCCTGCGGGTGCCGTACGACCGGTCCCTGATCAAGGACGCCCCGGACTTCGGAGTGGGCCGCCATCTCTCCCCCGAGCAGGAACTCCAGCTCTACCACCACTACGGCCTGGACGTCACGGGCTGACCCCCGTCCTGGCCCGCGGCTTCTTCCGCTTCCGGCTCCGCTTCCGCGTCCGGCTCCACCTCCGCGTTCGGGCGCAGCAGCGGCAGCGGGTCGGCGGGCTGTAGCGCCGGGTCGTCCACGGGGAACGTCCGTATCCGGCCCGGTGGCGACCACGGCTCCTCGAAGCGCACGGTCACCCGGCCCACCCCGCTCCCCTGCACCCAGCCCGCCCCGTACTCGGCGTGCCGTACATCGGAGCCCGGGAGCCAGCGCCGCGGCTTCTCAACGTCCTCAGAAGCCTCTCCCGCGCCCTCTCCCACGGGTTCTGGTCTCTCCGGCCCCGGCGGGCGCCCGGCGTCCCCCACGGCCTCATGAGCGGCTTGGGCGGCCTGACCCGGTTCCGCTGCTTGGGCGGCCTGCGCGGCCTGCGCGGCCTGCGCGAAGAGATCCTCCTGCGTGAAGTCCGCCAGACCGCTGACGCCGACCCCCAGCAGCCGCACACCCGCCGTGGTCTCCACCCCGTCGATCAGCCGCGCCGCGGCCTCCCGCACCACCGCCGGGTCGTCGGTCGGCCCGCGCAGGGTCTCCGAACGGGTGAGTGTGGAGAAGTCGTACCGCCGCACCTTGATCACGACCGTCCGCCCCGAGCGGCCCGCCTCGCGCAGCCGCCGCACACAGCGGTCGGCGAGCCGCGCGATCTCCAGCTGCACCCGGGTGCGGTCGGTGAGGTCGACGTCGAAGGTGTCCTCGACCGAGATGGACTTGGCGTCCCGCTCGGCGACGACGGGCCGCTCGTCCCGGCCCTCGGCCATCAGGAACAGCGATGCGCCGTGGGCCCGGCCCAGCAGCCGCACCAGCTCCGCCTCGCCCGCCTCCCGCGTCTCGGCCACGGTGTGGATCCCGGCCCGGCGCAGCGTCTCCGCCGTGGCGGGGCCGACGCCCGGGAGTGTCCGCACCGACATCGGGCCGAGCAGTTCGCGCTCCGTCCCTGGCTCGATGACCACCAGACCGTCCGGCTTGGCCTGCTCCGAGCCGATCTTGGCGAGCATCTTGGAGCCGGCGAGCCCCACCGAGCCGGTCAGCCCGGTGACCGCCTTGATGTCGGCCCGCAGCCGCTCCGCCACGGCGCGCGCCGCCTCGATGGTGGGCTCGGTGCCGCCCGCCTCCAGATCGACGAACGCCTCGTCCAGGCTCAGCGGCTCCACCAGGGGCGACAGGGTGTGCAGCAGGGTCATGACCGCGTCGCTCACCTTGCGGTAGAGCGTGAAGCGGGGGATGAGGAACGCCGCGTTCGGACACAGGCGGCGGGCCTGGGCCATCGCCATGGCCGAGTGCACCCCGAAGACCCGGGCCTCGTAGGAGGCCGTGGCCACCACGCCGCGCGGCCCCAGACCCCCCACGATCACCGGCTTTCCGCGCAGGCTGGGCTTGGCCGCCTGCTCCGCCGAGGCGTAGAAGGCGTCCATGTCCAGATGGAGAATCGTCGGCGCACCCCTCACACCTCCGATGCTGCCGCACACCACTGACAATGGGGCGGCACAACGGCCGGGGGCGGGCCCGGGGGCGGCGGTCAGGTCGCCCCGGGGCGCTCAGCCGAAGGTTTCTAACCGGCCCGGTTCCGGCGCGCCGCGAGCTCGTCGGTCGGGTTGTGCCGGACCAGCGTCTCGCCGGTGTCCACCCGCTCGCCGTGCAGCTGGGACAGCGCGCTCTCCACATCCCGCCAGACAACGCCCACGGCGATCCCGAAGACGCCCTGGCCGCCCTGGAGGAGGTCCACGACCTCGTCGGGCGAGGTGCACTCGTAGACGGTCGCGCCGTCGCTCATCAGCGTCATCTGGGCCAGATCGTCGAGCTCCCGGGCACGGAGGTGGGTCACCGCCGCCCGGATGTTCTGGAGGGACACGCCGGTGTCCAGCAGCCGCTTCACGATCTTGAGGACGACCACGTCCCGGAAGCTGTAGAGCCGCTGGCTGCCCGAGCCGTACGCCGGCCGGACGCTCGGCTCCACCAGCCCGGTGCGGGCCCAGTAATCCAGCTGGCGGTAGGTGATCCCCGCGGCCGCACACGCGGTGGGTCCGCGGTATCCGATCCGCTCCGTACCCCCCGCGGCGGGCTCACGCGGCGGCGCGGCCTGTGCCGCGACCCGAGCCTTCAATGCCGGATCGGCCGATGCGCTCCCCTGGAGCGCGTACGGACCTCCGGCCGCCGTGCCGTCGCCGCTGCTTCTCACGCCGACCTCCGTCCTCGACCTGCCATCTTGAAGGTAGGCAGTCACCCGGGGTGCGTCAACGATCGCCACACTCGGCACGCCGAGTGATAATCACCCTAAGGGTGGTTTCCCGTGTCCCTCGTCCGGGAAAGGCTACTCGAATGCGCGAGCGAGGACCGGCTTACGGTTCACTGGCTGCTGGTTCCGAAGTCCTCTGGCGAGATCTGGTCGAGGAACTCGCGGAACTTCTCCACCTCGTCCTCCTGCTCGTCCGGGATCGCGATACCGGCATCGTCCAGCACTCCGTCACTGCCGTAGATCGGCGTTCCGGTGCGCAGCGCGAGCGCTATGGCGTCGGACGGCCGGGCGCTGACCTCCACGCCGCTGGCGAAGACCAGCTCCGCGTAGAAGACCCCCTCGCGCAGATCCGTGATCCGGACCTCCGTGAGCTGCTGGCCGACGGCTTCGAGTACGTCTTTGAAAAGGTCATGGGTCAGCGGGCGCGCCGGAGCCATGCCCTGCTGAGCGAAGGCGATCGCGGTCGCCTCACCTGGTCCGATCCAGATGGGGAGGTAGCGGTCGCCTCCCACTTCACGCAGGAGCACGATCGGTTGGTTGGAGGGCATTTCCACCCGGACACCCACGACGTCGAGCTCGTTCACACAGCAACCCTAGGACGTGCCCGGCCGGTTTGGATAGTCGGGGCCCGGTCGGTCACCGCTCCTGGACCCTCAGAGCCGACCGCACCAGGGCCGCGTGCAGCTGTACGGAGAGCGTGGCGAGCTCCCGCACACTGGCCTCCGCATGCGCTCTGGTCTGCGGGTTTCTATGCAACCGCAGGGGGGCGACCACCTGCTCGACCATTCCGGCCTCGCGCTCGGCGGAGGCTTTCATGATTCGCAGATGACGTGGTTCCAGGCCGAAACGACCGAGTTCGGCGATGAGCCGGGCGACGGTCACCGCCTCGATGTCGTATCCGCCGTCCGCGGTCGGCGCGAGCAGCCCGTACGACTCCCATTCGGCCAGCTCCGCCTCGCTGACCTCGACCGTTGCCAGCAGCTCGGCCCGGCCGACCCGGGCGGCCGTGAGGCCGTCCGGGGCCGTGCGGGGGCTGCCGTCGAGCGGCCCGGGCTGCTGCGCTCCCTGCGAAACGGCAGGAAGCTGCAACGGCTCCCCCCGCTCCAGGGCGTCCAGATGCTCCCGGATGACCTTGAGCGGCAGGTAGTGGTCACGCTGCATCCGGAGGATATGGCCGAGCCGCTCCACATCCCGCTGGCTGAATTTGCGGTAGCCGGACGGCGTCCGCCGCGGCTCCACCAGCCCCTCCGACTCCAAGAAGCGGATCTTGGAGATGGTGACCTCGGGGAACTCGTCCCGCAACAGATTCAGCACGGTGCCGATGCTCATCGACCGGCTGCCCGTGGGGGCGGTGCCGGTATCGGCACCGCCCGACGGTGTCTGAAGCATGGACCTCCCCTGACGGGTCAGATGCCGACGCCCCGCTGGCTCGGGTAGAAGACCAGCCGGTACTTACCGATCTGCACCTCGTCCCCACTGGTCAGGACCACCGGCGCGTCGATCTGCTCCCGGTTGACATACGTCCCGTTGAGGCTGCCGACGTCCGAGACGGTGAAGCTGCCGTCCTGGCCGCGCCGGAACTCCACATGGCGGCGGGAGACCGTCACATCGTCCAGGAAGATGTCACTCTGCGGGTGACGGCCCGCCGTGGTGACATCACTGTCCAGCAGGAAGCGGCTGCCGGAATTCGGCCCGCGGCGGACCACCAGCAGGGCCGACCCCAGGGGCAGCGCCTCGACGGCGGCCTGCGCCTCCGGGCTGAGCGACGGCAGCGGCGTCTGCCCGGTCACCTCGGAGTCGTACGCCTCGAGACCCGAGATCGAAATGGTGGAGGTGGTCTCCGAGGCACGCTCGGAGGGCGCGCCGCCCCGCAGCGGGGCGCCGCAATTGGAGCAGAACCGGCTGGCCTCCGCGTTCCGGTGGCCACACCGCTGACAGACCGGCAAGCCGAACCCTCCACCACTGTGAGAGGCCGATGGGTCCTCGAAACCTATGGGCCCGGTCGCGGAGGGGTCAACAGACGCGCCCTGCCCGCCGACCTGGTCACGGAAGAGCGGGCGCTCCTCGGTTCCCCCTCCGCTCTCCTCCGCGGCACGCGAGGCGCGGTGGCGAGCGGTGCTGCTGCCGCCATCCTGGCGGGCACTCTTACCGAACAACTTCCCGAACAACTTCACGGGCGATTCCCCTTGACTGAAACAGACCCGCCCGTGGGGCAGGACAAACCCTCGATGCACACACCAGACGGTCCGGACACCCTCACAACGTCCGTGACCACCAGACAGTTTCCATCACGCGCGGATCTTCCGGTGCGTTGACCCCCCGCGTCCACATGGTCTCCCCGAGAGACCCTCATTTCGAACCGCCTCACCGTGATGACGACCGAGCGTAGTCAGGGCGCTTCGCCGATCGCAAGGCATCCACAACGATCTTCTTCTCCCGCTGCACGGACACAGTGGCCTGCTCCTTCTCCAGACTCTGCACCACCCCGCCCGGGATGTTCAGGGCCGGCTCCAGATCCTCCGGCTTGCCGATCACCTTCACAACATACGGTCGCGTCACTTTCCGTCCATCGATCCGGATCGCGCCACCGCTGTCCGAGAAGTAGGTGCCGGCGACCACCCGCACCTTGCCGATCTGGATCGCCTCGGCGCCCGCCGCGCGCAGCTCCTGGACCGTGTCGAGCAGCATGTCCGACTCCACGGAGCCCCGGGAGTCGTCGATGGTGATCGTGATACCAGGACCCTGTGCTGCCACCGTACCCGCGAGCACGCCCAGCTGCTGCTCCTTCTGAAGCGTCTGCTTCCGGGCCTCCTCGGCCTGGTCCGAGCTGTTCTCCAGCTCGGTGCGCTGGTTCTCGAGGCGGCGCTTCTCGTCCTGGAGCCGCTGGGTGCGCGAGTCCAGCTCGTCGAGGATCCGGACCAGGTCCTCCTGCCGGGCGCCGCGCAGCACGCTGTTCTCGTTGGTCGAGCGCACCTGGATGGCGAGGCCCAGGCCGAGGCCGAAGAGCAGCAGGGCGACGATCAGCTGGGCACGGGTGAGCCGCGGCGGCCATACGCCCTTCACCAGCCGCTGGCGGCCGCTCAGCCCGTCCTTCGACCCCCGGTCGGCCCCGGGGCCCCGGGGGTCGGGAGCAGGGCCGGGGGCGGGCCCCACACGCTCTCCGGAGCCGCTCCGGGACCCGTCCGCGGGCCTGGAGCCGTCGGCACGCGTCCCGGGCGTGTCCGACGTGACGGGCCGGCCCTGGGCCTGCGGCGGCAGGGCCTCGGGCAGTACGGCCTTGGGCAGGGGCGTCCTGAGCGCGAGGTCCTTGAAGCCGCCCGGCGGGGGCGTGGCGGGCCCGCCCGGGCGCTCCGCCGGCGCGTCACCGCGCTCGGGCCTCCGGGCGGGCGGCGGGG
>NZ_BAAAIF010000022.1:0-131696 GCF_039525925.1 Streptomyces javensis
TCGACACCGGCCACGGTGTGTTCATCGAGGTGAGCCCGCATCCGGTGCTCACCCTTCCCGTTCAGCAGACCGTGGAGGCCGCCGAGGCCCAGGCCGTCGTCATCGGCACGCTGCGCCGTGACGAGGGCGGCCTGGAGCGGTTCCTGACCTCGATCGCCGAGCTGCATGTCCATGGGGCCGACGTCGACTGGCGGAAGGTGTTCGCCGGGCACGGCGCCCGCCAGGTGGATCTGCCGACGTACGCCTTCCAGCGGCAGCGGTACTGGCCGCAGGCGGCCGAGGACGGCGGGCTCGGCAACGGCCCCGTGTCCGAGGCCGACGCGGTGGACGCCAAGTTCTGGGAGGCCGTCGAGCGCGAGGACCTCGAAGGACTGGCGCGGACGCTGGAGCTGGACGGGGAGGCGCCGCTGAGCGCGGTGCTGCCCGCCCTGTCGTCGTACCGGCGGGGCAGGCGTGACCGCTCGACGGTCGACAACTGGCGCTACCGGATCAACTGGAAGCCCGTCATCGACCAGCCGTCGTCCGGCTCCGAGCAGGGGCAGGGCGCCCCGATCACCGGTACGTGGATGGTCGTCGTCCCGCCGGTCGACGCCGCTCGCGCACTGGCCGAGCGCATCGCGCGGGACGTGGAGCGCCACGGTGCCCGCATGGTGCGGGTCGACCTGGACGAGACGGAGCCGGAGCGGTCGTCGCTGGTCGGACTCCTGCGGGCCGCCGCCCCCGGCGCGCCGTCCGCGGACGGGGACGAGCAGGAGGGGACGCTCGCGATCGACGGAGTGCTCTCCCTGCTCGCGCTGGACGAGGAGGCGCTGGCCGAACACCCGGGCATTCCGCGCGGCTTCGCCGGCACCGTGGCCCTCGTCCAGGCGCTGAGCGACATCGACATCGATGTGCCGCTGTGGCTCGCCACCACCGGAGCCGTGTCCGTGGGCCGCTCCGACCGGGTCGACAGCGTCAAGCAGTCCCTGGTGTGGGGTCTGGGCCGAGTGGTCGGCCTGGAGTACGCACAGCGCTGGGGCGGTCTGGTCGACCTTCCCGAGTCGCCGGACGCGCTCGACGAGCGGGCGCTGAACCGCCTGGTCGGCCTGATCGGGCGCTCCGGTGACGAGGACCAGGTGGCGGTGCGCGCCTCCGGTGTCTTCGCCCGACGGCTCGTCCGGGCCCCCTTGGGCGACGCCCGGCCGGCCCGCGTCTGGGAGCCTCGCGGCAGCGTCCTGATCACCGGTGGTACCGGTGCGCTCGGTGGCCGTCTCGCCCGCTGGCTCGCCCGTGGCGGTGCCGAGCACCTGGTGCTGACCAGCCGTCGCGGCCTGGAGGCCCCCGGCGCGGCCGAGTTGAGGGACGAGCTGACCGCGCTCGGCGCGCGGGTCACCGTGGCGGCGTGCGACGCCGCCGACCGTGACGCGCTGCGGGAGCTCCTCGACGGGCTGCCCGCCGAGTACCCGCTGACCGCGGTGGTGCACGCGGCCGGTGTCCTGGACGACGGCCTCATCGACACCCTCACCATCCCCAGGACGCAGGGGGTCTTCCGGCCCAAGGTGGACGCCGTGGTGAACCTCCACGAGCTCACCCAGGACCTGGACCTCTCCGCGTTCATCCTCTTCTCCTCCTACGCCGGAACCGTCGGTGGTGCCGGTCAGGGCAGCTACGCCGCCGCGAACGCCTTCCTCGACGCCCTGGCGAAGCAGCGCCGGGCCCAGGGACTGGCGGCCACCTCGGTGGCGTGGGGCGCCTGGGGCGGCGGCGGTCTGGTGGACGACGCCACAGCGGCCCAGCTGAAGCGGCGCGGTATGCCGCCGCTGGTGCCCGAACTCGCCGTCGACGCCCTTCAGCAGGCGCTCGACCACGACGAGGTGGACATCACCGTCGCCGATGTGGACTGGGAGCGCTACGCGCCCGGCTTCGCCTCGGCCCGGCCGCGTCCGCTGCTGAACGAACTGCCGGAGGTGCGGGAGGCCCTGGAGGCGGCCGAGGCCGAGCTGGGCGCGGCGCTCACCGGGCTGGCCGTGCGCCTCGAAGGGCTGTCGGCCGTCGAACGCGAGGCGGAGGTGCTCGACCTCGTCAGGTCCCACGCCGCCGAGGTGATCGGATACCCGAGCGCCGACGCGGTGGAGCCCGAACGGGCCTTCCGGGACATCGGGTTCGACTCGCTGACCGCCGTGGAACTGCGCAACGGCCTCAGCGCGGCCGCCGGTGTGAACCTGCCGGTCACGATGGCGTTCGACTACCCGACGCCCACCGTGCTCGCCCGGTTCATCCTCGGCGAGGTGCTGGGCACCGCCCCCGCCCCGGCCGATGACCTGCCGGTGGTGACGGGCACGGTCGTGGACGACGACCCGATCGCGATCGTGTCGATGAGCTGCCGCTTCCCCGGCGGGGTGCGCACTCCGGAGGACCTGTGGCGACTGGTCTCCGAGGGCAGCGACGTGATCAGCGCCTACCCGACCAACCGTGGCTGGGACCTGGACGACCTCTACAACCCGGACCCTGAGAACACGGGCACCAGCTACGCGAGCGGCGGTGGCTTCGTCTATGACGCCGACGAGTTCGACCCGGCCTTCTTCGGGATCGCCCCGCGCGAGGCGCTGACCATCGATCCCCAGCAGCGGCTGCTGCTGGAGACCTCCTGGGAGGCGTTCGAGCGGGCGGGCATCGACCCCACGTCGCTCAAGGGGAGCCGGACCGGTGTCTTCGCGGGAAGCAACGGCCAGGACTACATCGGCCTGCTGCTGACCGCCCCGGGCGGACCCGACGGCTACCTCGGCACCGGCAACGCGGGCAGCGTCGTCTCGGGCCGTGTCTCCTACACCTTCGGTCTCGAAGGACCGGCGGTCACCGTGGACACGGCGTGCTCCTCGTCGCTGGTGGCGCTGCACATGGCCGTGCAGTCGCTGCGTCAGGGCGAGTGCTCGCTGGCGCTGGCCGGCGGTGTCACGATCATGTCCACCCCGGGCTCGTTCGTGGACTTCAGCCGCCAGAAGGGGCTGTCGTCGGACGGCCGGTGCAAGGCGTTCGCGGCCTCGGCCGACGGAACGGGCTGGGCCGAGGGCGTCGGTGTGCTGCTGCTCGAGCGGCTGTCCGACGCGCGGCGCAACGGCCACCCGGTGATGGCGATCGTGCGCGGCTCCGCCGTCAACCAGGACGGCGCGTCCAACGGTCTGACGGCGCCCAACGGCCCGTCGCAGCAGCGGGTGATCCGCCAGGCGCTGGCCAGCGCCGACCTCGCCGCCCACCAGGTGCAGGCGGTGGAGGCGCACGGCACCGGCACCAGGCTCGGTGACCCGATCGAGGCGCAGGCGCTGCTGGCCACCTACGGCCAGGGACGGCCGGAGGACCAGCCGCTGTGGCTGGGCTCCATCAAGTCCAACATCGGACACACACAGGCGGCCGCCGGTGTGGCCGGTGTCATCAAGATGGTGATGGCCATGCGCGAGGGCGTGCTGCCGCGGACGCTCCACGTCAACGAGCCCACGCCGCACGTGGACTGGACGGCGGGCCAGGTCCGGCTGCTGACCGCGCCGACCGCGTGGCCGGAGGACGGCGAGCCGCGCCGGGCGGGCATCTCCTCGTTCGGCATCAGCGGCACCAACGCCCACACCATCATCGAGCAGGCCCCGGAGCCGGAGGCGGTGGAGCGGGTCCGTACGGACGACACTCCCTCGACCGGTTCGGAAACGCTCCCCTGGACGGTCGCCGGCAAGGGCGCCGAGGCGCTGCGCGCCCAGGCCAGGAGCCTGTACGACTACGTGGCGGCCCACCCCGAGCTCGACCTGAACGACGTGGGCCACTCGCTGGCGGCCACCCGGTCCGTGTTCGACCACCGCGCCGTGCTCATGAGCGGCGACCGGGACGGGCTGCTGAGCGGTCTGGAGGCCATCGCCTCCGGTGGCACGGCACCCGGAGTCATCCAGGGATCCGTGGGCACGGCCGGCAAGACGGCGTTCCTCTTCTCGGGTCAGGGCGCGCAGCGTCCGGGCATGGGCCGCGAGCTGTACGACGGCTTCCCGGTGTTCGCCCAAGCTCTGGACGAGGTGTGCGCGTACCTCGATGTGCTGCTCGACCGGCCACTGCGGGACGTCATGTTCGCCGCCGAGGGCACTGCGGACGCCGAGCTGCTGAACCAGACGGCGTTCACCCAGCCCGCCCTGTTCGCCATCGAGGTGGCGCTGTTCCGGCTGCTGGAGCACTGGGGTGTCACCCCGGACGTGCTCATCGGCCACTCGGTGGGCGAGGTGGCCGCGGCCCATGTGTCAGGGGTGCTCTCGCTGGAGGACGCGTGCGCCCTCATCGCGGCGCGTGGCCGGCTGATGCAGGCGCTGCCGGAAGGCGGCGCGATGGTCGCGGTGCAGGCGTCCGAGGAGGAAATCGCGCCGTCGCTCGCCGGGCGGGAGGCCGAGGTGAGCATCGCCGCCGTCAACGGCCCCACGGCCGTGGTCATCGCGGGCGATGAGGCCGCGGCGCTGGAGATCGCCGAGGACTGGGCGGAGCAGGGTCGTAAGACCCGCCGGCTGCGGGTCAGCCACGCCTTCCACTCGCCCCGCATGGACGCGATGCTGGAGGACTTCCGCGAGGTCGTCTCCGGTCTGTCCTTCGAGGCACCGTCGATCTCGCTGGTCTCCAACCTCACGGGCGCGTCCGCGGGCGCGGCCGAGGTGTGCTCGCCCGAGTACTGGGTGCGGCACGTACGGGAGGCGGTCCGCTTCGCCGACGGCGTACGGGCCCTGGAGAAGCTCGGGGTGACCTCGTTCCTCGAGGTCGGTCCCGACGGTGTGCTCACCGCGATGGCCCAGGACTGCGTGACGGCCGACGAGGCCGGAGACGCTCTCACCCTCGTCCCCGCGCTGCGCAAGAACCGCCCCGAGGCCCAGGCGCTGACCACGGCGCTGGCCGAACTCCACGTCCACGGCACCACCGTGAACTGGTCGACGGCGTTCGCCGGGCTGGACGTCCGGCGGGTGGACCTGCCCACCTACGCCTTCCAGCGGCAGCGCTACTGGCCGAAGGCCGGCGGCCCGATGACCGGGGACATCTCCTCCGTCGGGCTCAGCTCTCCCAACCACCCGCTGCTGGGTGCCGGAGTGGAGCTCGCGGGCCGGGACGGATTCCTGTTCACCAGCAGGCTGTCGGTGCAGAGCCAGCCGTGGCTGGCCGACCACGCGATCGCGGGCGCGGCCCTGTTCCCCGGGACCGGATTCCTCGAACTGGCCATCCGCGCCGCCGACCAGGTCGGCTGCGGCCGGGTCGAGGAGGTCACCCTGGCCACCCCGATGGTCCTGCCGGAGAACGAACCGGTCCAGGTGCAGCTCTGGGTGGGTGACACGGACGAGACGGGCCACCGCTCGCTCAGCCTGTACTCCCGCCCGGCCGACGCGTCCTCGGACGAGCCGTGGACACAGCACGCGGCCGGTGCGCTGGCCCCGACCGGCCCCGAGCCGTCGTTCGACCTGGCCGCGTGGCCCCCGGCGGACGCGGAGGCGCTGGACATCAGCGACTTCTACGAGCGCTTCGCCGCCTCCGGCTTCGCCTACGGCCCGGTGTTCCAGGGCCTGCGGGCCGCCTGGCGCTCCGGCGACGACGTCTACGTCGAGGTCGGGCTCGGTGAGGAGCACGCGTCGGACGCGGCCGACTTCGGCCTCCACCCGGCGCTGCTGGACGCCGCCGTGCAGGCGGTGACCTTCGTCGCCCTGGAGGACGTCGGCCTCTCCCGGCTCCCGTTCTCCTGGAGCGGGGTGTCGCTCCACGCCGGTGGCGCGTCCACGCTGCGGGTGCGGCTCACCCAGCTGGGACCGGACTCCATCGCCCTCGCGGTGGCCGATGGAACCGGCCGCCCGGTGGCGTCGATCGAATCCCTCGTGCTGCGCCCGGTGTCGGTGGACCACATCGACACGGCCAGGACGTCGGCGTTCCGCGACTCGCTGTTCACGCTGGACTGGACCCCCGTACCGGCCGTCGCCGCGGCCGAGGCGGAGGCCGCGCGCTGGGCCGTGGTGGGCACCGACCACTACGGACTGGCCGCCGGCGCGATCGCCGGGGCCGAGGTGACCACCTACGCCGATCTCGACGCCCTGGGCGCCGCGATCGACGGTGGCGCCGCCGCCCCGGAGGCCGTACTGGTCTCCTACGCACCGGGCCTCGACGACGAGGCGGCCCAGGGCAGGCCCAAGAGCAAGGCGAAGAGCGGGGCCAAGGGCAAGAGCAAGGCCCAGCGGGGCCTGGAGCCGGCGGGCGCCATCCACGCGGTGACGCACCACACGCTCGGCATGATCCAGGGCTGGCTCGGCGACCGCAGGTTCGCTTCCTCCCGGCTGGTCTTCGTGACCTCGGGGGCCATGGCGCCCGAGGAGCGCGACGAGACCCCGGACCTGATCCACGCACCCCTGTGGGGCATGGTGCGGTCCGCGCAGTCGGAGAACCCGAACTGCTTCGTCCTGGTCGACCTGGACGAGGACGAGGCGTCCAAGGCGATGCTGCCGTCGGTGCTCGCCACCGACGAGCCGCAGGCCGTGGTCCGCGAGGGCACGGTGCTCGGCCAGCGCATGGCCCGGGTCTCCTCGGGCACCGCGCTGCTGCCGCCCGCCGGGGTGCGCGAATGGCGGCTGGACATGCACGCCAAGGGGACCTTGGAGAACCTGGCGCTGCTGCCCTGCCCCGACGCCACGGAGGAGCTGGGCGCGACCGAGATCAGGGTGGCGCTGCGCGCCGCGGGCCTGAACTTCCGCGATGTGCTCAACGCCCTGGGGATGTACCCCGGGGAGGCCGGGCCGCTCGGTGGCGAAGGCGCCGGTGTGGTGACCGAGGTCGGCTCCGCGGTCAAGGACCTCGTGCCGGGCGACAAGGTGATGGGCATCTTCAGCGGGTCGTTCGGCCCGGTCGCCATCACCGACTCGCGCGTCGTGGCCCGGGTCCCGCGGGACTGGACGTTCGAGCAGGCCGCCTCCACCCCCATCGTGTTCCTGACGGCCTACTACGCCATGCGGGACCTGGCGGGCCTGAAGGAGGGCCAGTCGGTGCTGGTGCACTCGGCGGCCGGTGGTGTGGGCATGGCCACGCTCCAGCTGGCGCGGCACTTCGGCGCCGAGGTGTTCGGTACGGCGAGCGAGGGCAAGTGGGACACCCTGCGGTCGCTGGGTCTGGACGACGACCACATCGCGTCGTCGCGGACGCTGGACTTCGAGAAGCGCTTCCTCGATGTGACCGGCGGGCGCGGCATGGACGTGGTGCTCGACTCGCTGGCGCGGGAGTTCGTGGACGCGGGTCTGCGACTGCTGCCGCGCGGTGGCTGGTTCCTCGAGATGGGCAAGACCGACATCAGGAACCCGGAGGAGGTGGCCGCCGAGTACAGCGGCGTCTCCTACCAGGCGTTCGACCTCATCGAGGCGGGCCCCGACCGCATCCACGAGATGTGGAACGACCTGATCTCGCTGTTCGAGCGCGGGGTGCTGCGGCCGCTGCCGGTGCGCACCTGGGATGTCCGCAGGGCGCCCGACGCCTTCCGGTTCATCAGCCAGGCCCGCCACACCGGCAAGGTGGCGCTGACCATGCCGAGGACGCTGGACGGCCCCGGCACGGTGCTGATCACCGGTGGTACGGGTGGTCTGGGTGCTCTGCTGGCCCGTCACTTGGTGGTGGAGCACGGGGTTGAGCGGTTGGTGCTGACGAGTCGTCGTGGTGCGGAGGCGCCGGGTGCGGCGGAGTTGGTGGCGGAGTTGGCGGGGCTTGGTGCCGAGGCGGAGGCGGTGGCGTGTGATGTCGCCGATCGTGCCGCGGTGGAGGGCCTGCTGGCGGGGATTGGTTCGGAGCGTCCGCTGTCGGCCGTGGTGCATGCGGCGGGTGTGCTGGATGACGGTGTGGTGGAGTCGCTGACGCCGGAGCGGGTGGACAAGGTGCTGCGTCCGAAGGTGGACGCCGCGCTGCACCTCCACGAGCTCACCCGCGATCTCGACCTCTCCGCCTTCATCCTGTTCTCCTCCGTCTCCGGTACCTTCGGCGGCGCCGGCCAGGCCAACTACGCGGCGGGCAACGCGTTCATGGACGCCCTCGCCCAGCACCGCAGGGCCGAGGGGCTCCCCGCGGCCTCGCTCGTCTGGGGTCCGTGGACACAGGACGGCGGTATGACCACCGAGCTGGCCGACGCCGACGTCACCCGCATGACCAGGACCGGCATGGTCGCCCTCACCCCCGAGGCCGGGCTCGCGCTGTTCGACGCGACCCGCGACCTCGACGGGGCCGTCCTGGTGCCCATGACGATGGACATGGCGTCGGTGGGCGAGCCGGTACCCGCGCTGCTGCGCGGCCTGGTGCGGGCACCCGCCCGCAGGACCGCCGAGTCGGGCGCCGCGAGCACCACGGCCGACCCGGCCGCCGCGCTCAAGCAGCACCTGGCCGGGAAGTCCGAGGCGGAGCGCGAGCGCATCCTGGTGGACCTGGTGTGCGACCAGGTGGCCGTCGTACTCGGCTACGCGTCGGGACAGGCGATCGAACCCGGACACGCCTTCAAGGACCTGGGCTTCGACTCCCTGTCGGCCGTCGAGCTGCGCAACCGGCTCAACGCGATCACCGGAACGCGGCTGCCGGCGACCCTGGTGTTCGACTACCCGACCCCGGCGTCGCTCGGACGATTCCTGCGGGAAGAGGTCACCCCCGCGGACGGGCCCGCGACCGAGCCCGTCTTCGGAGAGCTCGACCGGCTGGAATCCACCCTGTCGGCGCTCGACTCCGACACCGAGACGCACGCCCAGATCATGGCGCGGCTCCAGGGCCTGGTGGCCAAGTGGTCCGCGGGCGGCACCGGGCAGGTGTCCGGCACCGCTACGGCGCCGGACGACGACATGGACGACGACAGCGAGATCGAATCGGCCACCGCCGACGAGATCTTCAAACTCATCGACGACGAATTCGGAATGTCCTGACGTGGTGAGCTGGAACTCACAGAGTGTTTCAAGGGGCTGGGGATAGTGGCGGAAGACGAAAAACTCCTTGACTACCTCAAGAAGGTGACTGCTGACCTGCGTCAGGCCCGGCGGCGACTTCGACAGGTGGAGGAGCGGGACCGGGAGCCCATCGCCATCGTGGCGATGAGCTGCCGGTACCCGGGGGGTGTGCGGACTCCGGAGGACCTGTGGCGGCTCGTCGCCGAGGGCGGCGACGCCATCACCGAGTTCCCACCCGACCGGGGCTGGGACGTGGATGGCTTCTTCGACCCGGACTCGGACCGGTCCGGCACCTTCTCCGTCCGTGAGGGCGGATTCCTGGACGCGCCCGGCGACTTCGACCCCGGCTTCTTCTCCATGAGCCCGCGGGAGGCGCTCGCCACCGATCCCCAGCAGCGGCTGCTGCTGGAGACCGCCTGGGAGGCGTTCGAGCGCGCCGGAATCGACCCGGCGTCGGTGCGGGGCAGCCAGGCCGGTGTGTTCGTCGGCGCCTCGCCCTCCGGCTACGGCGCCGGGGTGAGCGAGATGCCCGAAGGCGTGGAGGGGCTGCTGCTCGCGGGCAACGCCACCTCCGTGGTCTCCGGGCGGGTGGCCTACACCCTGGGCCTGGAGGGGCCCGCCGTGACGGTGGACACCGCGTGCTCGTCGTCGCTGGTCGCGCTGCACTGGGCCTGCCAGGCGCTCCGTCAGGAGGAGTGCTCGCTGGCCCTCGCGGGCGGTGTCGCCGTCATGTTCACCCCCAGCATGTTCGTGGAGTTCAGCCGGCAGGGCGGCCTCGCTCCCGACGGCCGCTGCAAGGCGTTCGGCGCGGGTGCCGACGGCACCGGCTGGGCGGAGGGCGTGGGCCTGCTCCTCCTGGAGCGGCTCTCCGACGCCCGGCGCAACGGCCACCCGGTGCTGGCCGTCGTCCGTGGTTCGGCGATCAACCAGGACGGCGCGTCCAACGGTCTGACGGCCCCCAACGGGCCCTCGCAGCGCCGGGTGATCCGCCAGGCGCTCAAGAACGCCGGCCTGACCCCGGCCGATGTGGACGCGGTGGAGGCGCACGGCACGGGTACGTCACTGGGCGACCCGATCGAGGCGCAGGCGCTGCTCGCCACCTACGGCAAGGAGCGGCCGGAGGACAAGCCGCTGTGGCTGGGCTCGCTGAAGTCCAACATCGGCCACTCCCAGGCCGCCGCCGGTGTCGGTGGGGTCATCAAGATGGTGATGGCCATGCGGAACGGCGTGCTGCCCAAGACGCTCCACGCGGACGAGCCGTCATCCCAGGTGGACTGGTCGGAGGGGGACATCCGGCTGCTCAACGAGTCGACCCCCTGGCCCGAGAGCGAGCAGCCCCGGCGGGCCGGTGTGTCCTCGTTCGGCATCAGCGGCACCAACGCCCACGCGATCCTGGAGCAGGCCCCCGAGCCCGAGCCGGTCGAGGAGGCCGAGACCGAGGTCACCGAGGGTCCGGTGGCCTGGGTGGTGTCCGGCCGCAGCGCGGCCGGCCTGCGCGCACAGGCGGGCACGCTGCGGAACTTCCTGGCCGAGCGTCCGGAGCTGAGCGCCGCCGATGTGGCGTACTCGCTGGTGGCGACCCGGTCCGTGTTCGAGCACCGCGGGGTGGTGACGGGAGCCGACCGCGAGGAGCTCCTGGAGCGGCTGGGCGCGTTGGCCGGGGACGAGGTTGCCTCGGGCGTGACGCGTGGCGTGGCGGATGTGCGTGGCCGTTCGGTGTTCGTGTTCCCCGGCCAGGGGGCCCAGTGGATGGGCATGGCGGTGGACTTGCTGGAGTCCTCGCCGGTGTTCGCCGAGGCGATCGGCGAGTGTGAGACGGCCCTGTCGGCGTACGTGGACTGGTCGCTCACCGAGGTGCTGCGTGGCGTTGACGGCGCTCCGGGCTTCGACCGGGTGGATGTGGTCCAGCCGGTGCTGTTCGCGGTGATGGTGTCGCTGGCGAGGCTGTGGCGCTCGGTGGGCGTCCGGCCCGATGCCGTGATGGGCCACAGCCAGGGCGAGATCGCCGCGGCGTGTGTCGCGGGCGCGCTCTCGCTCCAGGACGCGGCGAAGGTGGTGGCGCTGCGCTCGCAGGCCATCGCCGCCGGTCTCGCGGGCCGTGGTGGCATGGTGTCCGTCGGACTGTCGGCGGACCAGGCCAAGGAGCGCATCGCCGCCTGGGACGGCGCGATCTCGGTCGCCGCGGTCAACGGCCCCGGCTCCGTGGTGGTGTCCGGCGACCCGAAGGCGCTGGACGAGATGGTCGCGCGGCTGGAGGGTGAGGAGATCCGTGTTCGCCGGGTTCCGGTGGACTACGCCTCGCACTCCGCGCACGTGGAGGCCATCCGCGAGGAGCTGCTGAAGGTCCTGGCGGACATCACGCCCCGTACGCCGGAGGTGCCGTTCTACTCCACGGTGTCCGGTGAGCTGGTGGAGACCGCCGGTCTGGATGCCGAGTACTGGTACCGGAACCTCCGGCAGACGGTCGAGCTGGAGGCCACCACTCGTACCCTCCTCGGCTCCGGCCACGCCACATTCATCGAGGTGAGCCCCCACCCCGTTCTTACCCTGCCCGTTCAGCAGACGGTTGAAGCCGCCGAGGCGCAGGCCGTCGTCGTCGGCACGCTGCGGCGCGACGAGGGCGGTCTGGAGCGGTTCCTGACCTCCGCCGCCGAGGTGTTCGCGCGCGGCACCAAGGTCGAGTGGATGACCACGCTGGAGGGCCGTGGCGGCAGCAAGGTCGAGCTGCCGACCTACGCCTTCCAGCGCGACCGCTACTGGCTCGACGGCTTCGGCCTGCCGCCCAGCGGAGGCGCCGCCGACGCCATCGGCTCCGTCGACGCGCGGTTCTGGGACGTGGTGGAGCGCCAGGACCTGGAGTCGCTGGCCGGAGCGCTGGCGGTCGACAGCGAGGCGCCGCTGAGCGCGGTGCTGCCCGCCCTGTCGGCGTACCACCGCAACAACCGCGACCAGTCCACGATCGACGGCTGGCGCTACCGAGTGTCGTGGAAGCCGCTCTCCGACGTCGCCGACGGCTCGCTGTCGGGGACGTGGCTGGTGGTCGTTCCGGCGTCCCGTGCCGGGGACGAACTCGTCTCGGACGTTGTCACCGGGCTCGAGCGGCACGGCGCGGGTGTGGTCTCGGTCGTGGTGGACGAGCGGGACCTGGACGCGGACGTGCTGGCGGAGCGGCTGCGAGAGCTGGCCGCCGAGACGCCCGAGCTGGGCGGCGTGCTGTCGCTGCTCGCCCTGGACGAGGAGCCCTGCCCGGGCCACCCGGCGCTGGCGGGCGGCTATGCGCTGACCCTGGTGCTGGTGCGGGCGATGGTGCTGGCCGACATTCCGGCCCGGTTGTGGTGCGGTACGCGCGGCGCCGTGTCGGTGGGCCGTTCGGACCGGCTCACCAGCCCGACCCAGGCGATGGTCTGGGCGCTGGGCCGGGTGGCCGGTCTTGAGCTGCCGCCGCTGTGGGGCGGTCTGGTCGATCTGCCCGAGTCGCTGGACCGGCGCGGCGCGGCGCGGCTGGCCGGTGTGCTGTCCGTCGAGGGCGGCGAGGACCAGGTCGCGGTGCGCGGCTCCGGTGTCTTCGTACGCCGTCTGGCGCGGTCCGCCCCGGCCGTCGGCGAGGAGACCTCGTGGCGGGCGCGCGGCACGGTGCTGGTCACCGGTGGCACCGGCGGGCTCGGCGGCCAGGTGGCCCGCTGGCTGGTCCGGAGCGGTGCCGAGCACCTGGTGCTGACCAGCCGCCGCGGTCTCGAGGCCGAAGGCGCCGCCGAGTTGAAGGCGGAGCTGGAGGGCATGGGCGCCGAGGTGACGGTGGCCGCGTGCGACGCGGCGGACCGCGACGCGCTCGCCGCCGTCCTGGACGCCGTACCGGAGCACCAGCCGCTCACCGGAGTGGTGCACGCGGCGGGTGTCACGATCGCGGCCTCCCTGCTGGAGACCGAGCTCGCGGACGCGGCCAGGGTGGTGTCGGGCAAGGTCGCGGGCGCCGTCAACCTGGACGAGCTGCTCGGCGACCGTGAGCTCGACGCGTTCGTGGTCTTCTCGTCCATCTCGGGTGTGTGGGGCGGCGGCAGCCAGGGCGTCTACGGCTCCGGCAACGCGTTCCTGGACGCGCTCGTGGAGCAGCGCCGGGCGCGGGGTCTCGCGGGCACCGCCGTCTCCTGGGGCCCGTGGGCCGAGGGCGGCATGGCCACCCGGGACGACGCGGGGGAGCAGCTGGCGCGGCGCGGACTGCCCGCGATGGCACCCGAGTTGGCGATCGCCGCTCTGGAGCGCGCGGTGGCCGGTGACGACGGGGTGGTGACGGTCGTGGACGTGGACTGGGAGCGGTTCGCCCCCTCGTTCACCGCGGTCCGCCCCAGCCCGTTGCTGAGCGACCTCGACGAGGTCCGGGCGCTGGAGACGAAGGGCGACGGTGGCGAGAACGCCGACGCCGCCGGGGCGCAGCTGCGCGAGCGGCTGAAGCCCCTCACCGAGGGCGAGCGGGACCGGGCGCTGCTCGATCTGGTGCGCAAGCACGCCGCTGCCGTGCTCGGTTACGCCTCCGCGGAGATGGTGGAGCCGAACCGGGCCTTCCGCGATCTGGGCTTCGACTCGCTGACCGCGGTCGACCTGCGCAACCGGCTGGCCGCCGAGACCGGTCTCAGCCTGCCCGCCACACTGGTCTTCGACTACCCCAGCGCCGGCACCCTCGCGGCGCATCTGCGCACCGAGGTGCTGGGCGCCTCGTCCACGGAGCTCGCCACCGGGTCCGGGGCCGTGGCCGGGCCCGGCGCGGACGACGACCCCATCGCGATCGTCTCCATGAGCTGCCGCTTCCCCGGCGGGGTGCGGAGCCCGGAGGACCTGTGGCAGCTGGTCGACGGTGGCGGCGACGCCATCTCGTCCTTCCCGTCGGACCGCGGCTGGGACCTGTCCGGCATGTACGACCCGGACCCGGACCGGCCGGGCACGTTCTACGCCCGTGAGGGCGGATTCCTCTACGACGCGGGCGAGTTCGACCCCGGCTTCTTCGGGATCTCGCCCCGTGAGGCCCTGGCCACCGACCCCCAGCAGCGGCTGCTGCTGGAGACCTCGTGGGAGGCGTTCGAGCGGGCGGGCATCAACCCCGCGTCGGTGCGGGGCAGCCAGATCGGTGTCTTCGTGGGCTTCTCGGGCTCCGGATACGGCACCAACCTGGAGACCGTCCCCGAGGACGTCGAGGGCCATCTGCTGACCGGCAACGCGGGCAGCGTCGTCTCCGGCCGTCTCGCCTACACCTACGGCCTGGAAGGCCCCGCCGTCACGGTGGACACGGCCTGCTCCTCGTCGCTGGTGGCCCTCCACCTGGCCTGCCAGTCACTGCGTCAGGGCGAATGCTCCATGGCGCTGGTCGGCGGTGTGGCGGTGATGGCCACGCCGATGGCGTTCGTCGAGTTCAGCCGGCAGGGCGGACTCGCGCCCGACGGCCGCTGCAAGCCGTTCTCGGCCGCGGCGGACGGTACCGGCTGGAGCGAGGGCGCCGATGTGCTGCTGGTGGAGCGGCTGTCGGACGCCCGGCGCAACGGCCACCAGGTGCTGGGCATCGTGCGCGGCTCCGCCGTCAACCAGGACGGTGCGTCCAACGGGCTGACGGCCCCCAACGGCCCCTCGCAGCAGCGGGTGATCCGCCAGGCGCTGGCCAGCGCCGGGGTGTCGGCCGCCGAGGTGGACGCGGTGGAGGCACACGGCACGGGCACCTCGCTCGGTGACCCGATCGAGGCGCAGGCGCTGCTGGCCACCTACGGCAAGGAGCGGCCGGAGGGCCGCCCGCTGTGGCTGGGCGCGCTGAAGTCGAACATCGGGCACACCCAGGCCGCGTCCGGACTCGCCGGCGTCATCAAGATGGTCATGGCGATGCGGCACGGCGTACTGCCGAAGATGCTGCACGTGGACGAGCCGTCGCCGCAGGTGGACTGGTCGGCGGGCGAGGTGCGGCTGCTGACCGAGGCCACCGCGTGGCCGGAGACGGGTCAGCCGCGCCGGGCGGGTGTCTCCGCGTTCGGCGTCAGCGGCACCAACGCGCACACCATCATCGAGCAGGCCCCGTCGGACGACCGGGACCCGCGCCCGGCCGAGGTCACGGATCCCGACGACCGTGGCGCCGCTCCCTGGACGCTGTCCGCCCGGAGCGCGGACGGGCTGCGCGCCCAGGCACGGCGGCTGCGGGCCCAGCTGACCGCACAGCCGGAGCTGAGCCTGAAGGACGTCGGCTACTCCCTGGTCGCCACCCGGTCGGTGTTCGAACACCGTGCCGTGCTGACGGGCGCGGACCGCGCGGAGCTGCTGCGCGGGCTCGAGGCCGTCGCCACCGGCGAGGAGGCCCCCGGGGTCGTGCGCGCGGTCGCCACTCCCACCGGGATCACCGCGTTCCTGTTCTCCGGCCAGGGCGCCCAGCGCCTCGGCATGGGGCGGGAGTTGTACGACGCCTTCCCGGTGTTCGCCCAGGCGCTGGACGAGGTGTGCGCACACCTGGACGTGACCCTGGACCGCCCGCTCAAGGACGTGGTGTTCGCGGCGGAGGGCAGTGCGGACGCCGAGTTGCTGGATCAGACGGCGTTCACCCAGCCCGCGCTGTTCGCGGTCGAGGTGGCGCTGTTCCGGCTGCTGTCCGCGTGGGGTGTGGCACCGGATGTGGTGATCGGCCACTCCATCGGTGAGATCGCCGCCGCCCATGTGGCCGGGGTGTTCTCGCTGGAGGACGCGTGCGCCCTGGTGGCCGCCCGTGGCCGGCTGATGCAGGCGCTGCCCGAGGGCGGCGCGATGGTCGCCATCGAGGCGTCGGAGGAGGAGATCGCGCCGTCGCTGACCGGTCGTGAGGCCGAGGTGAGCATCGCCGCGGTCAACAGCCACTCCTCCGTGGTCATCGCCGGTGACGAGGCCGCCGCGCTGGAGATCGCCGGGCAGTGGGCGGAGCAGGGCCGCAAGACCCGCCGGCTGCGGGTCAGCCACGCCTTCCACTCGCCCCGCATGGACGCGATGCTGGACGACTTCCGCAAGGTCGTCGAGGGGCTCTCGTTCGCCCCGCCGGCCATCGCCCTGGTGTCCAATGTGACGGGCAAGTCGGCGGGCGCCGACGAGGTGTGCTCGCCGGAGTACTGGGTGCGCCACGTCCGCGAGGCGGTGCGCTTCGCGGACGGGATGCGCTCCCTGGAGAACGCGGGAGCGACCAGGTTCTTCGAGGTGGGCCCCGACGGGGTGCTCTCGGCGATGGCACGCGAGTGCCTGACGGTGGAGGAGACTTCGGCCCCCGTCGTCGTGCCCGCGCTGCGCAAGGACCGCCCGGAGGTCCAGGCGCTGACGACGGCCCTGGCCGAACTCCACGTCCACGGCACCACCGTGGACTGGGAGGCACTGTTCGCGGGCGAGGACGTCCGGCGGGTCGAACTACCGACGTACGCGTTCCAGCGGCAGCGCTACTGGCTGGACGCCCCCGAGAGCGACGCCTCCGCAGCCCCCGCCGCCGCGGACGAAGGTGACGCCCGGTTCTGGGACGCGGTCGAGCGTGCGGACCTGGAGGCGCTGACCACCGCGCTGCACGTGGACGGAGACGCCACGCTGACCGAGGTGCTGCCCGCCCTGTCGTCCTACCGCAAGGGCCACCGCGAGCGGTCCACGGTGGACGGCTGGCGCTACGAGATCGCCTGGACCCCGGTGTCCGAGCTCTCGGAGCGGGCGCTGACCGGGACCTGGATGGTCATGGTTCCGGCCTCCTACGCCGACGACGAGCTGGTCACCTCCGCGGTGGCCATGCTGGAGCGGCAGGGCGCGGAAGTGGCGCGGATCGAGCTCGACGGCGCGGCGGACATCGACCGCGAGGCGGTCGCCGAGCGGCTGCGCACGGCGGCCGGGGCCGCGTCGGACGGGGCCGTCGGCGGGGTGCTCTCCCTGCTGGCCCTGGACGAGGCCCCCTGCGCCGGGCACACCGTGGTGCCGAGCGGGCTCGCGCTCAACCTCGTCGCGCTCCAGGCACTCGTGGACGCCGGCGTCGAGGCCCCGCTCTGGGTGGCCACACGAGGCGCCGTGTCGGTGACCGGATCCGACACCCTGCGCAGCGCCGTCCAGGCGCAGATGTGGGGCCTCGGCCGGGTCGCCGGCCTGGAACACCCCCGGCTCTGGGGCGGTCTGGTCGACCTCCCGGAGACGTTCGACGAGCGGGCCGCGGCCCGGCTGTCCGGTGTGCTGGGCGGCGGCGCGGGCGAGTTCGAGGACCAGGTGGCGGTGCGCACGTCCGGTGTGTTCACCCGGCGCCTGGTGCGGGCCACCGCGCCGCGGACCACGGCCCGGCCGTGGAGCGCGCGCGGCTCGGTGCTGGTGACCGGCGGCACCGGGGGAGTGGGCAGCCAGGTGGCCCGGTGGCTGGCGGGCGCCGGCGCCGAGCACCTGGTGCTGACCAGCCGCCGTGGCCTGGAGGCCGACGGTGCGGCCGAACTGCGCGACGAGCTCACCGCGTTGGGCGCGCAGGTGACCATCGCGGCCTGTGACACCGCCGACCGCGAGGCGCTGGCCGCCGTACTGGCCGCCATCCCGGAGCGGTACCCGCTGAGCGCCGTCGTGCACGCGGCGGGTGTCCTGGACGACGGTGTCCTGGACGCGATGTCGGTGGAGCGGGTCGCGGGCGTGCTGCGTCCCAAGGTGGCGGGAGCCCGCAATCTGCACGAGCTGACCGAGGGCCTCGACCTCTCCGCGTTCGTGCTGTTCTCCTCGCTCGCCGGAGCCATCGGCGGCGCCGGGCAGGGCAGTTACGCGGCGGCCAACGCCTACCTCGACGCCCTGGCGCAGCAGCGTCGCGCCCAGGGCCTGGCGGCCACCTCGGTGGCCTGGGGCCCGTGGGCCGAGGGCGGCATGGCGGTCGACGGGGCCCTGGAGGAGCGGCTGCGGCGCGGCGGCATGGCCGCGATGACCCCGGAGCTGGCGGTCAAGGCCCTCCAGCAGGCCCTCGACCTCCAGGAGACCCACCTGGCCATCGCCGACCTCGACTGGGAGCGATTCGTCCCCTCCTACACCGCCGTACGGGCCAGCCGGCTGCTGGACGAGGTGCCCGAGGCGCGGCGGATCCTGGAGGCCGCGACCAGTGGCGGCGCCGCCACGCAGTTCGAGACCGGTGGCTCGGAGCTGCGCGAGCGGCTCGCCGGAATGTCCGAGGCGGAGCAGGAACGAGCCCTGCTCGAACTGGTCACCACGCAGGTGGCGATGGTGCTGGGCTTCCCGTCGGTGGAGTCGGTCGAGTCCCAGCGGGCCTTCCGCGAACTCGGCTTCGACTCGCTGACCGCCGTCGAGCTGCGCAACCGGCTCGACGCGGCGACGGGCCTGCGCCTGCCCGCGACGATCGTCTTCGACCACCCGACGCCCGTGGCGCTCGCCCGACGGCTGCGGACCGACGTCGTGCGGGACGGGGTCTCGGCGGCCGCACCGATCCTCGGCGAGCTGGACCGGATCGAAGCGGCGATGGCCACGATCTCCGCCGACGACGTGGACCGGCCGAGGATCACCACGCGCCTGCAAACGCTCCTTCTGAAGTGGGGAGAGGCGGAACAGGAATCGCCCACCTCGGGCAAGAAGGCGGTTTCGGACAAGATTCAGTCGGCGACGTCGGACGAGATCTTCGACTTCATCGACAAGGAGCTCGGGATCTCCTGAGCTGGCGCGGTCGGTTCCCGAGGGTCGTTCCTTACTACTTCCATGGGTGACATAACAATGAACGAAGAGAAGCTTCTCGACTATCTCAAGCGGGTGACCGCGGATCTCCAGCAGACTCGCCAGCGCCTGCTCGAGGCCGAGTCAGCGGACCAGGAACCGATCGCGATCGTCGCCATGAGCTGCCGGTTCCCCGGAGGGGTGAACTCCCCCGAGGACCTGTGGCGCCTGGTGGCGGACGGCACCGACGCGATCTCGGAATTCCCCATGGACCGGGGCTGGGACATCGACGCCCTCTACGACGAGGACCCGGACCGTCCCGGCACCAGCTACACGACCGAGGGCGGCTTCCTGGAGAACGCCGACCAGTTCGACCCGGCGTTCTTCGGGATCTCGCCGCGTGAGGCGCTGTCGATGGACCCGCAGCAGCGGCTGCTGCTGGAGACATCGTGGGAGGCGATCGAGCGCGCGGGCATCGACCCGACGTCCCTGCGCGGCAGCAGGACCGGCGTGTTCGTCGGCACCAACGGCCAGGACTACTCCATGCTGATGCTCGGCGCGGCCGAGAGCCTGGAGGACGTCGAGGGCCACTCGGGCACCGGCAACGCGGCGAGCATCGTCTCCGGCCGGATCTCCTACACCATGGGTCTCGAGGGCCCCGCGCTCTCCGTGGACACGGCGTGCTCGTCGTCCCTCGTGGCCCTGCACCTCGCCGTTCAGGCCCTGCGCCAGCGCGAGTGCACCCTCGCACTGGCCGGTGGCGTCACGGTGATGTCCACCCCGTCGGCGTTCGTCCAGTTCAGCAGGCAGCGCGGCCTGGCGGCGGACGGCCGGTGCAAGCCGTTCGGCGCCGCGGCCGACGGCACCGGCTGGGGCGAGGGCGTCGGCATGCTGCTCGTGGAGCGGCTGTCCGACGCCGAGCGCAACGGCCACAAGGTGCTGGCCATCGTCCGGGGTTCGGCCATCAACCAGGACGGCGCGTCCAACGGACTGACGGCGCCCAACGGCATCTCGCAGCAGCGGGTCATCCGCCAGGCGCTGACCAGCGCCCGGCTGTCGGCCGCCGAGGTGGACGCGGTCGAGGCGCACGGCACGGGCACGACCCTCGGTGACCCGATCGAGGCCCAGGCGCTGATGGCCACGTACGGCCAGGACCGGCCCACCGACCAGCCGCTGTGGCTGGGCGGCATCAAGTCGAACATCGGTCATACGCAGGCCGCCGCCGGTGTCGCCGGGGTCATCAAGATGGTGATGGCCATGCGCGAGGGCGTGCTGCCGAAGACGCTCCACGCGGAGGAGCCCTCGCCGCACATCGACTGGACCGGCGGCGCCGTCTCCCTGCTGCACGAGACGGCCCCGTGGCCGGACCGGGACCACCCGCGCCGCGCCGCCGTGTCCTCGTTCGGCATGAGCGGCACCAACGCCCACACCATCCTGGAGCAGGCCCCGGAGTCCGAGGTGGCCGAGGCCACCGAGACCGAGGCCGCCGATGGTCCGGTGGCGTGGGTGGTGTCGGGCCGTGGCGCCGAGGCGCTGCGGGCGCAGGCCGGGCAGCTCCGCGCGTTCCTCACGGAGCGCCCGGAGTTGAGCACGGCGGACGTGGCGCTCTCGCTGGCCACGACCAGGTCCGCGTTCGAGCACCGGGCCGTGGTGACCGGGACCGACCGCGAGGAGCTCCTCCAGCGGCTGGAGGCGGTCGCCGAGGACACCTCCACGTCGAACGGCGTGGTGCGCGGGAGGACCGGCGACGCCGGCCGCTCGGTGTTCGTGTTCCCCGGCCAGGGTGCGCAGTGGATGGGCATGGCGGTGGACTTGCTGGAGTCCTCGCCGGTGTTCGCCGAGGCGATCGGCGAGTGTGAGACGGCCCTGTCGGCGTACGTCGACTGGTCACTGACCGAGGTGCTGCGCGGCGCCGAGGGCGCTCCCGGCTTCGACCGGGTGGACGTCGTCCAGCCGGTGCTGTTCGCGGTGATGGTGTCGCTGGCGAAGCTGTGGCGCTCGGTGGGCGTGGAACCCGACGCCGTGATGGGCCACAGCCAGGGTGAGATCGCCGCGGCCTGCGTGGCCGGTGCGCTCTCGCTCCAGGACGCGGCCAAGGTGGTGGCCCTGCGCTCGCAGGCCATCGCGGTCGGCCTCGCGGGCCGTGGTGGCATGGTCTCGGTCGGCCTGCCGGTCGAGCAGGTCAAGGAGCGGATCGCCGCCTGGAACGGCGCGATCTCGGTCGCCGCGGTCAACGGCCCCGGTTCCGTGGTGGTCTCCGGTGACCCGGGCGCGCTGGACGAGATGGTGGCCCAGCTGGAGGGCGAGGAGATCCGGGTCCGCCGGGTGCCGGTGGACTACGCCTCGCACTCCGCGCACGTCGAGGCCATCCGCGAGGAGCTGCTGAAGGTCCTCGCCGGTATCGAGCCGCGCGCCGCGGAGGTGCCGTTCTACTCCACGGTGTCCGGTGAGCTGGTGGACACGACCGGTCTGGACGCCGAGTACTGGTACCGCAACCTGCGCCAGACCGTCGAGCTGGAGGCCACCACTCGGAGGCTGTTGGACGACGGCCACTCCGTGTTCATCGAGGCGAGCCCGCACCCGGTGCTCACCCTTCCCGTCCAGCAGACGGTTGAGGCCGCCGAGGCTCAGGCCGTGGTCGTCGGCACGCTGCGGCGCGACGAGGGCGGTCTGGAGCGGGTCCTGACCTCCGCCGCCGAGGTGTTCGTCCGTGGCGTCACGGTGGACTGGACCGCCCTGCTCGAGGGCCGTGGCGCCCGCCGGGTGGAGCTGCCGACCTACGCCTTCCGCCGCCAGCGCTACTGGCTGGACGTGTCAGCCGCCGAGGTGGCCGCCACCGCCGACGGCCTGGCCGCGGACGCGGTGGACGCGCGCTTCTGGGAGGCCGTGGAGCGCGAGGACCTGGAGGCGCTGGTCCGCACGCTGGAGGTGGAGGACGAGGAGCAGCAGTCGTCGCTGACGGCGCTGCTTCCCGCGCTGTCGTCCTGGCGCCGTCAGCGCCGTGCGCAGAACACGGTGGACAGCTGGCGCTACAAGGTGGTCTGGAAGCCCCTGGCGGCCGCCACCGGGGCGGCCCTCTCGGGCACCTGGCTCGTCGTCCTCCCCGCGTCGCACGCCGACGACGCCCTGGTGTCCGCCACGGTGAACGGGCTGGAGACGAGCGGCGCCGACATCGTCCGGGTGGTGCTCGACGAATCGGGCAACGACCGCTGGACGGTGGCGGAGCGGCTGCGCGCGGCGCTCGACGGGGCCGGGGTGGAGCCCTCGGGCGTGGCGGGCGTGTTCTCGCTGCTGGGTCTTGACGAGTCCGGCCACACGACCTTCGAGGTGGTGCCCGCCGGCCTTGCGGCCATGGTGGCGCTCGTCCAGGGGCTGGGTGACGCCGGTGTGGTGGCCCCGCTGTGGTGCGGCACCCGGGGCGCGGTCTCCGTGGGCCGCTCCGACCGGCTGGTGAGCCCGGTGCAGGCGATGGTGTGGGGCCTGGGCCGCATTGTCGGCGTGGAGTACCCCCAGCGCTGGGGCGGTGCGGTCGATCTGCCCGAGACCATGGACGGCCGCGCGGTGGCCCGTCTGATCGGGGTGCTGGCGGGCACGGAGGGCGAGGACCAGGTCGCGGTGCGCGGCTCCGGTGTGTTCGCCAAGCGCATGACGCGCGCCTCCGCCGCCGAGGACGCCGAGGGCCTCGGCTCCTGGCAGAGCCGGGGATCGGTCCTGGTGACCGGTGGTACGGGCGCGCTGGGCGGCCATGTGGCCCGCTGGCTGGCGCGTACGGGTGCCGAGCATCTGGTGCTCACGAGCCGTCGTGGCATGGAGGCAGAGGGCGCCGCCGAGTTGAAGGCGGAGCTGGAGGGGCTCGGCGCCCGGGTGACGGTCGCCGCGTGTGACGCGGCCGACCGGGATGCGCTGGCCGCCGTGCTGGAGGCGATCCCGCGGGAGCTCCCGCTGACCGCCGTGGTGCACACGGCCGGTGTGCTGGACGACGGTGTGCTGGACGCCCTGACGGTGCGCCGTGCCGCCGGTGTGCTGCGCCCGAAGGTGGACGCCACACGCAATCTGCACGAGCTGACCGCCGGGATGGATCTGTCGGCGTTCGTGCTGTTCTCCTCCGGGGCGGCCACGCTGGGCGGCCCGGGTCAGGGCAGCTACGCGGCGGGCAACGCCTATCTCGACGCGCTGGCGTTGCAGCGGCGCGCGGACGGCCTTCCGGCCACCTCCATCGCCTGGGGTGCCTGGGCCGGAGGCGGCCTCGGCTCCGGCGAGGTCGGCGAGCGGATGGACCGCTCCGGCATGGTCGGGATGGTGCCCGAACTGGCCATCTCCGGAATGCAGCAGGCCCTGGAACTGGACGAGACCTTCCTGGTCATCGCCGAGATCGACTGGGACCGCTTCCAGCCGGACTTCGTCGGCTCACGTCCGAACGCGCTGTTCCGCGAGGTGCCCGAGCTGAACCGCCCGGCCGCCGCGAGTGGCGCGGACGCGGGCGACGGCGACGACGCGATTTCCGCGCTGCGCCGGGAGATGGCCGAACTGCCCGCCGCCGAGCAGCCCAAGCTTCTCCTTGAGCTGGTGCGCAACCAGGCCGCCGACGTCCTCGGCTACGACAGCGCCGACGCGGTGGAGGCCGACCGTGCCTTCCGCGACCTCGGCTTCGACTCGCTGACCGCCGTCGAGCTGCGCAACCGCCTCGGCGTGGTCACCGGCCTCCGACTGCCGGTCACCTGTGTCTTCGACTACCCGACCGCCACGGTGCTGGCCCGGTACCTGCACACCGAGATGTTCGGCGACCAGCCGGTCACCTCGGGCGCCACCGCCGCAGCGCCCCAGCGGCCGGAGGGGCTCGACAAGCCCCTGACCACCGATGAGCCCATCGCCATCATCGGCATGAGCTGCCGGTTCCCCGGCGGGGTGCGCAGCCCCGAGGAGCTGTGGGACCTGCTGATGGCCGAGGGCGACGTGATCTCCGCGTTCCCCGACGACCGCGGCTGGGACATCGACGGTCTCTACGACCCGGACCCCGAGAAGTCCGGCACCAGCTATGTCCAGGCGGGCGGCTTCCTCGACGAGGTGGGCCACTTCGACCCGGGCTTCTTCGGGATCTCGCCGCGTGAGGCGATGGCCATCGACCCGCAGCAGCGGCTGCTGCTGGAGACCTCCTGGGAGGCGTTCGAGCGCGCCGGGATCGACCCGGTGGCGCTGAAGGGAAGCCAGACCGGCGTCTTCGTCGGCTCCAACTACCACGACTACGGCTCGCGGATCCTGAGCGACAGCGAGGGAGTGGAGGGCTACCTCGGACTCGGCAGCGCCCCCAGCGTCTCGTCCGGCCGCATCTCCTACACCTTCGGCTTCGAGGGCCCGGCCGTCACGGTGGACACCGCGTGCTCGTCGTCGCTGGTCGCCCTCCACCTGGCCTGCCAGTCGCTGCGGCAGGGCGAGTCCTCGGTGGCGCTGGCCGGCGGTGTGACCATCATGGCCACGCCGGGCACGTTCATCGAGTTCAGCGCCCAGCGGGTGCTGTCGTTCGACGGCCGGTGCAAGGCGTTCTCGGCCGACGCAGACGGTACCGGCTGGTCCGAGGGCGTCGGCATGCTGCTCGTGGAGCGGCTGTCGGACGCGCAGCGCAACGGCCACAAGGTGCTCGCCGTCATCCGGGGTTCGGCCATCAACCAGGACGGCGCCTCCAACGGTCTGACGGCGCCCAACGGCCCGTCGCAGCAGCGCCTGATCGAGCAGACGCTGGCCGGCGCCCGGCTGGTCTCCGCCGATGTGGACGTGGTCGAGGCCCATGGCACCGGCACCCCGCTCGGCGACCCGATCGAGGCGCAGGCACTGCTGGCCACCTACGGCCAGGGCCGCCCCGAGGGCCAGCCGCTGCTGCTGGGCGCCATCAAGTCCAACATCGGTCATACGCAGGCCGCCGCCGGTGTCGCCGGGGTCATCAAGATGGTGATGGCCATGCGCGAAGGCACCCTTCCCAAGACGCTGCACGTGGACGAGGCATCGCCGCATGTGGACTGGTCGGCGGGCGATCTGGAGCTGCTCACCGAGGCCATGCCCTGGCCCGAGCGGGGCCACCCGCGCAGGGCCGCGGTGTCCGCCTTCGGTGTGAGCGGCACCAACGCGCACACCATCATCGAGCAGGCTCCGGTCTCCGACGAGCCGGAGACACCACGGACCGAGGAGGCCCCGGACACCACCGCGGCCCCGGTGCCGTGGCTCCTGTCCGGCCGGACCGACGCCGCCCTCCGGGGTCAGGCCGAGCGGCTGCGGGACCAACTGGCCACCGCCACCGAAGAGTTCATGCCCACCGTGGACGTGGGTTATTCCCTCGCGATGACCCGTTCGCTCTTCGACCACCGGGCCGCGCTCGTCGGTGAGGACCGCGCGGACCTGATGCGTGGCCTCGAGGCCATCGCGAAGGGCGAGACCGCGCCCGGCGTCGTACGCGGCGTGGCGGGGGCGGCCGGCAAGACGGCGTTCCTGTTCTCGGGCCAGGGCGCGCAGCGCCTCGGCATGGGCCGGGAACTGTACGACGCCTTCCCGGAGTTCGCCGACGCGTGGGACGAGGTGTGCGCCCACCTAGACGGTCTGCTGGACCGTCCGCTGCGGGACGTGGTGTTCGCGGCGGAGGGCAGTGCGGACGCCGAGTTGCTGGATCAGACGGCGTTCACCCAGCCCGCGCTGTTCGCGGTCGAGGTGGCGCTGTTCCGGCTGCTGTCCGCGTGGGGTGTGGCACCGGATGTGGTGATCGGCCACTCCATCGGTGAGATCGCCGCCGCGCACGTGGCCGGGGTGTTCTCGCTGGAGGACGCCTGCGCCCTGGTGGCCGCCCGCGGCCGGCTGATGCAGGCGCTGCCCGAGGGCGGCGCCATGGTGGCGGTGCAGGCGTCCGAAGACGAGATCGCGCCGTCGCTGGCCGGTCGTGAGGCCGAGGTGAGCATCGCCGCCGTCAACGGACCGGCCTCCGTGGTCATCGCGGGCGACGAGGCACCGGCGCTGGAGATCGCCGCCGAGTGGGAGCGGCAGGGCCGTAAGACCCGTCGGCTGCGGGTCAGCCACGCCTTCCACTCGCCCCGCATGGACGCGATGCTCGGCGACTTCCGCAAGGTCGTCGAGGAGCTGACGTTCACCCCGCCGGCCATCGCCCTGGTGTCCAATGTGACGGGCCGGCCGGCCGGTGCGGACGAGGTGTGCTCCGCGGAGTACTGGGTCCGCCATGTGCGCGAGGCGGTGCGGTTCGCGGACGGTGTGCGGGCGCTCGAAGCGCAGGGCGTGTCCCGGTTCGTCGAGGTCGGCCCGGACGGCGTGCTCACCGCGATGGCGCGGGAGTGCCTGACGGCGGAGGAGCCTTCGGCCCCCGTCGTGGTGCCGGTGCTGCGCAAGGACCGGCCCGAGACCCGGGCGCTGACCACCGCGCTGGCCGAACTCCATGTGAACGGCGTCGCGGTGGACTGGGAGCGGCTGTTCGCCGGACGTGACGCCCGGCGGGTCGAGCTGCCCACCTACGCCTTCCAGCGGGAGCGCTACTGGCTGGAGGCGCTGACGTCGTTCGCCAGCGATGTCACCGCCGTGGGGCTCATCCCGCCGACGCATCCGCTGCTGGGCGCCGCCGTCGAGCTGCCCGACGCGGACGGCTTCCTCTTCACCAGCCGCCTCTCGCCGCAGACGCACCCGTGGCTCGTCGACCACACCATCCAGGACACGATCCTGCTGCCCGGCACCGCCTTCCTCGAACTGGCCCTGTACGCCGCCGACCAGGTGGGCTGCGACCGGGTCGAGGAGCTGACCCTCACGGCGCCGCTGGCGCTGCCAGAACGCGGCGCGGTACACCTCCAGCTGGCGGTCAGCGGGCCGGACGAGAACGGCGCGCGCTCGCTGAACGTGTACTCCCGGCTGGAAGAGCCCGGCATGGAGCAGCCGTGGATCCAGCACGCCTCCGGCCTGCTCGCCCAGAACGGCGCACCGGACGAGACCGGCCAGGCCGACCTCGCCGTATGGCCCCCGGAGGGCGCGGAGCGGATCGACACCGAGGACGTCTACGACCGGATGGCCGCGGGCGGCTTCGCCTACGGTCCGGTGTTCCAGGGGCTGCGGTCGGTGTGGATCCGTGGCGACGAGGTCTTCGCCGAGGTGCGGCTGCCCGAGGAGAACGCCTCGGACGCCGGACGGTTCGGACTGCACCCGGCCCTGCTGGACGCCGCGGTCCAGGCCGTCATGTTCGTGCCCCAGGAGGAGGCGGGCCTCGCCCGGCTCCCGTTCTCCTGGACCGGAGTGTCGCTGCGGGCCACGGGCGCGTCGGAACTGCGGGTGCGCCTCACCTCGCGCGGGCCCGACTCCATCGGCCTCACGGTGGCCGACACCAGTGGCCGCTCCGTGGCCACCGTCGACTCCCTGGTGCTGCGGCTGGTCGCCGAGGGGCAGATCCAGTCGGCCGGCTCCCCGGCGGGCGGGCACGACTCGCTCTTCCGGCTGGACTGGACCCCCGTCCCCGTCGGGACGCCGGCCCCCGCCTCCGAGGGCACCTGGGCCGTGCTGGGCACCGACGACCTGGACGTGCGCGCCGGTTTCGAGGCCGCGGGCGCGGACGTGGTGGCGTACGCGGATCTGGCCGCGCTGCGCGAGGCGATCGACTCCGGGGCCACGGCGCCGGACGTCGTCATGGTGACCGGCGCCGCGGCGCCGGTCGGCATCGACGACGGCGCGGACCTGGCGGGACGGGTGCGTGGCACCACGTACCGCGCGCTGGAGCTGGTGCGGACATGGGTCACCGACGAGCGGTTCGACGACTCCTACCTGGTGTTCGTGACCCGCGGCGCGATGGGCGCACGCTCCTCCGCCGAGGTGCGCACCCCGGCCGAGGCCGCCGTATGGGGCCTGCTGCGCTCCGCGCAGACCGAGCACCCGGGGAAGTTCCTGCTGGTGGACCTGGACCCGGAGGAGCGCGGCGAGGTGTCCTCGGTGCTCCGGACGGCCCTGACCGCCGAGGAGCCGCAGGTGGCCGTGCGCGACGGACGGGTGCTCGCGGCGCGTCTCGCCCGGGTGGCCCCGGCCGAGGACCGGCCCGAGCCCGAGACCACGCCGTTCGACGGCCGTGGCACGGTGCTGATCACCGGTGGTACGGGTGGTCTGGGTGCTCTGCTGGCCCGTCACTTGGTGGTGGAGCACGGGGTTGAGCGGTTGGTGCTGACGAGTCGTCGTGGTGCGGAGGCGCCGGGTGCGGCGGAGTTGGTGGCGGAGTTGGCGGGGCTTGGTGCCGAGGCGGAGGCGGTGGCGTGTGATGTCGCCGATCGTGCCGCGGTGGAGGGCCTGCTGGCGGGGATTGGTGCGGAGCGTCCGCTGTCGGCCGTGGTGCACGCCGCGGGTGTGCTGGATGACGGTGTGGTGGAGTCGCTGACGCCGGAGCGGGTGGACAAGGTGCTGCGTCCGAAGGTGGACGCGGCGCTGCACCTCCACGAGCTCACCCGCGATCTCGACCTCTCCGCGTTCGTGGTGTTCTCCTCGGCCTCCTCCAACTTCGGTGGCGGTGGCCAGGCCAACTACGCGGCGGCCAACGCCTTCCTGGACGCCCTGGCGCACCAGCGCCGCGCACTCGGCCTCCCCGCGGTCTCCCTGGCCTGGGGCATGTGGGAGCAGCGCAGCGAGATGACCGGGGACCTCGGCGAGGCGGACCTCCAGCGCATCGCCCGGGCCGGGCTGAACGCGCTCAGCTCCGAAGAGGGCCTCGCGCTGTTCGACGACGCGCTCGGGACCGACGAGACCGTGCTCGTGCCGACCCATGTGGACCTCGCCGCCCTGCGCGTCCAGGCCCGCACCGGCGATGTGCCCGCTCTGCTGCGCGGCCTGGTGCGGATGCCCCGGCGCCGGGTCGTGGCGGCGGAGACCGCGCAGACCGGCACCGGGTCGCTGCGGGACCGTCTGACCGGTCTCTCCGCGGCCGACCAGTACCGGGCCCTGCTGGACCTGGTGCGGGTGCAGGTGGCGACCGTACTCGGGCATGGCTCGCCGGAGGCGGTGGAGCCCGACATGGCCTTCAAGGACATGGGCTTCGACTCCCTGACCACGGTGGAGCTGCGCAACCGGCTCAACGCGGAGACCGGGCTGCGGCTGTCGGCCGTGCTGGTCTTCGACCACCCGACCCCCACGGCGCTGGTGGACCACCTGCGGGAGGAACTCCTGCCGGACGGCGGCGCGGGCGAGCCCGTGGTCTTCGCCGAGCTCGACAAGCTGGAGCCGCTGCTCTCCAACGTGATGGACGACGGCGAGACCCGCACCAAGGTGGCCGACCGGCTGCGGGAGCTCCTGGAGAAGCTGGGCGAGGCGGCCGACTCCGGCTCCACCGCCGAGGTGGCCGAACGGATCGGAGCGTCGTCCAACGACGAGCTGTTCGCCTTCATCGACAACGAGCTCGGGCTGTCCTGAACCGTTGTCCGGCGCCCTCTGACCCTGACTGTAAAGAAAGTGACGGCAAACAGTGAGCGAGACGAAGCTCCGCGACTACCTCAACAGGGTGACGACCGATCTGCACCGCACCCGCCAGCGCCTTCGGGAGGTGGAGGCGAAGCAGCGTGAGCCCATCGCGATCGTCGCGATGAGCTGCCGCTTCCCCGGTGGGGTCAGCTCTCCCGAGGAGCTGTGGCGCATGGTCGCCGACGGCGCCGACGGACTCTCACCGTTCCCGAAGGACCGCGGCTGGCACGAGGAGGTGTACAACCCGGACCCCGACAGTCAGGGCACGAGCTATGTGAACGAGGGCGGGTTCCTGCACGACGCCGCGCAGTTCGACCCCGTCTTCTTCGGCATCTCCCCGCGTGAGGCGCTGGCGATGGACCCCCAGCAGCGGCTGCTGCTGGAGGTGTCCTGGGAGGTCCTGGAGCGGGCCGGCATCGACCCGCTGTCCGTCAAGGGCACCACCGGCGGGGTGTTCATGGGCGCCGCCTTCCAGGGTTACGGCGCGGCCGGCCCGATCGAGGCCGAAGAGGTCGAAGGCCATCTGATGACGGGGCAGACGCCCGCCGTCACCTCCGGCCGGATCTCCTACGTCCTCGGTCTCGAAGGACCCGCGGTGACGGTGGACACGGCGTGTTCCTCGTCCCTGGTGACGCTGCATCTGGCCGCGCAGGCGCTGCGCCAGGGCGAGTGCGACTTCGCTCTGGCCGGCGGCATCACCGTGATGGCCGGCCCTGGCACGTTCACCGAGTTCAGCCGCCAGCGGGGACTCGCCTCCGACGGCCGCTGCAAGCCCTTCGCGGCGGCCGCGGACGGCACCAACTGGTCCGAGGGCGTCGGCGTGCTGCTCGTGGAGCGGCTGTCCGACGCCCGCCGCCACGGCCACCCCGTGCTGGCGGTGGTGCGCGGCTCCGCGGTGAACCAGGACGGCGCCAGCAACGGCCTGACGGCCCCCAACGGCCCGTCGCAGCGCAGGGTGATCCGTCAGGCGCTCGACAACGCGGGACTCACCCCGGACGACGTCGACGTGGTGGAGGCGCACGGCACGGGCACGTCGCTGGGCGACCCGATCGAGGCGCAGGCGCTGATCGCGTCCTACGGCCAGGACCGGCCGGAGGACCGGCCGCTGTGGCTGGGATCCATCAAGTCCAACATCGGCCACGCGCAGGCGGCGGCGGGTGTCGCGGGGATCATCAAGATGGTGATGGCCATCCGGCACGGCGTCCTGCCGAAGACGCTGCACGTCGATCAGCCGACCCCGCATGTGGACTGGTCGGCGGGGGCCGTCGAGCTGCTGACCGAGGCCCGGCCCTGGCCGGAGACCGACCGCCCCCGCCGGGCGGCGATCTCCTCCTTCGCGATCAGCGGCACCAACGCGCACACCATCATCGAGCAGGCCCTCGAAGCCGAGGAGCCGGAGCAGGCCGATCCGGAGGCCGAGGCCCCCGCCCCGGTCGCCGCCGCCGTCGTGCCCTGGCTGGTCTCAGGCAAGGGCGAGGCCGCGCTGCGGGCGCAGGCCGAGCGGTTGCACGCCCGTCTGACGGCACAGGGCCCCGCCGAGGACGACGACCTCGCGGTGGCGTCGGTGGCGGACATCGGCTACTCCCTGGCGGTGTCCCGGTCGGCGTTCGAGCACCGCGCGGCGGTGATCGGCGACGATCGCGAGAGCCTTCTGCGGGGCCTGCTGGCCGTGGCCCAGGGCGAGGTGACCCCGGGCGTGGTCAGGGGGCAGGCGGCGAAGGGACGCAGGGCCGCCTTCGTGTTCCCGGGGCAGGGCGCCCAGTGGGCCGGGATGGCGGTGGGGCTGCTGGACTCCTCGCCGGTGTTCGCCGAGGCGATCGGCGAGTGTGAGACGGCCCTGTCGGCGTACGTCGACTGGTCACTGACCGAGGTGCTGCGTGGTGGCGAGGGCGCTCCCGGCTTCGACCGGGTGGACGTCGTCCAGCCGGTGCTGTTCGCGGTGATGGTGTCGCTGGCGAGGCTGTGGCGCTCGGTGGGCGTGGAACCCGACGCCGTGATGGGCCACAGCCAGGGTGAGATCGCCGCGGCCTGCGTGGCGGGCGCCCTCTCACTCCAGGACGCCGCGAAGGTGGTGGCCCTGCGCTCGCAGGCCATCGCGGCCGGTCTCGCGGGCCGTGGTGGCATGGTGTCCGTCGGGCTGCCGGTCGACCAGGTCAAGGAGCGCATCGCCGCCTGGGACGGCGCCATTTCCGTCGCCGCGGTCAACGGTCCCGGTTCCGTCGTGGTCTCCGGCGATCCGGGCGCGCTGGACGAGATGGTCCCCCAGCTGGAGGGCGAGGGGGTCCGCGTCCGCCGCGTTCCGGTGGACTACGCCTCGCACTCCGCCCACGTGGAGGCCATCCGCGAGGAGCTGCTGAAAGCCCTGGTGGACATCGAGCCGCGCTCCTCTCAGGTGCCGTTCTACTCGACGGTCTCCGGTGAAGTGGTGGACACGGCCGGCCTGGACGCCGAGTACTGGTACCGCAACCTGCGGCAGACCGTCGAGCTGGAGACCACCACCCGCGCCCTGCTGAAGGACGGCCTCACGGTGGTCGTCGAGGTGAGCCCGCATCCGGTGCTCACCCTGCCGGTGCAGCAGACCGTGGAGGCCGCTGAGGCGCGGGCGGTGGTCGTGGGAACGCTGCGGCGTGACGAGGGCGGCCCGGAGCGGTTCCTTACCTCGGCCGCCGAGCTTCACGTCAGCGGGGTCGGCGTCGACTGGCGGAAGGTGTTCGAAGGGCGTGGCGCCCGCCGGGTCGAGCTGCCGACCTACGCCTTCCAGCGCCAGCGCTACTGGCTCGACGCGACGGCTGCCGTCGGCGACGCGGGTTCGGTGGGCCTCGGCTCGGTGTGGCACCCGCTGCTGGGCGCCGTGGTCTCGCTGGCCGGTGGTGGCGGAGTGCTGCTCAGCGGGCGGTTGTCGATGGCCACACACGCCTGGCTCGCCGACCACTCGGTGGAAGGCGTGGCACTGGTGCCCGGGACGGCCTTCATGGAGATGGCCGTACAGGCGGGGGACCAGGTGGGGTGCGCCCGGGTCGAGGAGCTGGTGCTCGAGGCGCCCCTGGTGGTGCCCGAGCGGGGCGGGGTGCAGATCCAGGTCGAGGTGGGGGATGTCGACTTCGCGGGCCACCGCGAGGTGAGCGTCTACTCGCGGATCGAGTCCGACGAGGAGCGGGCCGACCTCGGGCACCCGTGGGTACGGCACGCACGCGGTGTGCTCACTCCGCCCGGCCCGGCGGCCTCCTTCGACTTCAAGAAGTGGCCGCCCTCCGGGGCCAAGCCCGTCGACATCTCCGGCGGATACGAGCACGCCGCCGAGCACGGGCTGCGCTACGGCCCCGCGTTCCAGGGGCTGCGGCGCGCCTGGCGGCGCGGCGACGCGGTTTTCGCCGACGTGGAACTGCCCGAGGAGCAGCTCGGCACCGCGAAGTACTTCGGTCTGCACCCGGCCCTGTTCGACGCGGCCCTGCACGCGATCGGCGTGAGCAAGGCGATGCGCGGAGGCGACGACGCGCCGAGCGCGGGCACTCTGCTGCCGTTCTCCTGGCGGGGCTTCTCCCTCGAAGCCGTCGGCGCGGGAGCCCTCCGGGTCCGGATGGTCCCGGACGGGCGGCAGGCGGTGTCCCTGGCGATAGCCGATACCTCGGGCCGCCCGGTGGCCTCGGTCGACTCCCTCGTCCTGCGGCCGATTCAGGCCGAGGCGTTGCGGAACGCGGGCCGGACGAACGGTGACGCGCTGTTCCACATGGAGTGGACGGCGGACGCGGTCAAGCCCGCCGAGAGCGTGGCGCCGGGCTGGTCGGCGGTGCTGGGCGACGACCTCCTCGGCATGGGCGCGGCGCTGGAGATGTCGGGCGTCACCGTCGACGTGTACACGGACGCGGTGGCGCTCGGCGACGCCGTGTCGTCGGGCACGCTCATGCCCGGCATGGTGGTGCTGCCGGTTGTCCCGGGCGGCTCCGGCGTGGTGGACGAGGTGCACACGCGGGTCGCCGAGGTGCTGGAGACCGTCCAGACGTGGCTGGCGGACGAGCGGTTCGCGGGGACCCGGCTGGTGTTGGTGACCCGCGGCGCCGTGGACACCGGTGACGGTGTGACGGATCTGGCGGGCGCGGCCGTGTGGGGGCTGGTGCGCTCGGCTCAGTCGGAGAACCCGGGCCGGGTGGTGCTGGTCGACACCGATGATGTCGAGGGGTCGGCGGGGCTTCTCGCGGGCGTGGCGGCCTCCGGCGAAGAGCAGGTGGTGGTGCGCTCCGGTGAGGTCCGCGTGCCGCGCCTGGCGCGATCGCTGCCCTCGGGCGACGCCCCCGAGTCGGGGACGTTCGGTTCCGGCGCGGTGCTGGTGACGGGTGGCATGGGTGTGCTGGGCGGTCTGGTGGCCCGGCATCTGGTGGCCCGGCACGGCGTCGAGAAGCTGGTGCTGCTGTCCCGTCGTGGCGCGGACGCGGACGGCGCGGCCGAGTTGCGGGCCGAGCTGGAGGCCGCGGGCGCCCAGGTGGTGATCGCGGCGTGCGACGCCTCGGACCGTGAGGCGCTCGCCGCGGTGTTGTCGGGGCTGCCCGAGGAGTTCGCGCTGAGCGCCGTGGTGCACGCGACCGGGGTGCTCGACGACGGGCTGTTCGCGTCCATGACGCGCGAGCGGGTCGAGCCGGTGCTGCGGGCGAAGGTGGACGCGGCGTGGAACCTGCATGAGCTGACGGCGGGGATGGACCTGTCGGCCTTCGTGCTCTTCTCGTCGGCCGCCGGTACGTTCGGCGCGGCCGGACAGAGCAACTACGCGGCGGCCAACGTGTTCCTGGACGGCCTCGCGTCATGGCGGCGCGCCCAAGGGCTGCCGGGCGTCTCGCTGGCATGGGGACTGTGGGAACAGGCCAGCGGCATGACCGGACACCTCGGGCAGGGCGACCTGCGCCGGGTGTCGCGTTCGGGCCTGGTGCCGCTCTCCTCCAAGGAGGGCCTGGAGCTGTTCGACGAGGGCATCGCCACCGGCCGGGCCGTGGTGATCCCCACCCGGCTGGACCTGGGTGCGCTGCGCGCCCAGGGCGCCGCGATGCCCGCCGTGTTCCGTGCCATCGTCCCGGAATCCGCCGTCCGGCGTACGGCCCGGACGGTCGAATCCGAGGCCGGCGACCAGCCCGGCCAGCTGCGGCAGCAGCTGGCCGGACTGTCGAAGGCCGAGACCGAGGAGGCGCTGCTCGAACTGGTGCGTACCCTCGCCGCCGCGGTGCTCGGGTTCGGGTCGCCCAATGACGTGGACACCAGCCACGAGTTCATGGAGATGGGCTTCAACTCGCTGACGGCGGTGGAGTTCCGCAACCAGCTCGCCACGGTCACCGGCCTCCGGCTGAACACCACGGTGGTCTTCGACCACCCGAGCCCCCTCGAGTTGGTGTCCTATCTGCGGCCCCGGCTCGCGGCCGAGATCGCGTCCGCCCCGGCCGGCAGGCAGGCCCAGGAGCCGTCGGCCCCGGTCGCTCCGGCCGCCGACCGGACCGCCCCTCCGGCGCCCGCCGACGCGGCTCCGGCGCCGCAGGCGGACGCGCCCGACACCCTCGGCTCCCTGTTCCGGCAGGCGGCGGAGCAGGGCAAGACCAAGATCGGTATGGATCTGCTGGTGAACGCGGCCCGGCTGCGTCCGACCTTCGAGGACCCGGCCGACTTCGAGGGGAGCATCAGGCCCGTGCGACTCTCCCGGGGTGCCGAGCGCCCCCGGCTGATGTGCTTCTCGTCGTACATGGCGCTGGGCGGTGTCCACCAGTACGCGCAGCTCGCCGCCCCGTTCCGGGGCAGCCGGGACGTCGCGGCCCTTCCCGCCGTGGGGTTCGTCCAGGGCGAGAGCCTTCCGGCCACCCCGGAGGCGTTCTTCCGCTTCCAGGCGCGGATCGTCTCCGAGTACGCCGACGGCGCCCCGGTCGTCCTCCTCGGCTCCTCGGCCGGAGGGATGATCGCCCACTCGGTGGCCGCCGCTCTGGAGAGCGAGGGCACACCGCCCGCGGGCGTCGTCCTGCTGGATACCTACCTTCCGTACAGCGCGAGCATCGGCCAGTTCGAGAACGCCATGCTGGACGAGATGTACGAGCGGGAGGCCCTCGTCTCCATGGAGGGTGTCCGGATGTCCGCCATGGGTTGGTATCTGCATCTGTTCGAGGGATGGAAGCCGCCGGAGAGCTCGGTTCCCAGCCTGCTCGTCCGTGCGGCGGACCCGTTGGGGGAGGTGGATCCGGACGCGTCGGCCACCAGCTGGCAATCGGACTGGCCCGCCGACTCCGCCGTCGACGTCCCCGGAAACCACTTCACGATGATGGAGAAGCAGGCGGGCACCACCGCACAGGCCATCGAGGACTGGGTGGCCAACCTCTAGCGACCACGCGCCCGCCCGCACCGATGACCGCGGGCGGGCGCCCACGCCGAAGCCGCGACCGGCGCGGCACCCACAGCTTTGACGCACGGTCTTTCCACAAGGCAGGAGTTAGGTGAGCACCATGTTGAACGGGTCCAGCGACTCGGGTGAGTCGATCGCGCAGTCTGGACCGGACCGTGACGAGGGTCCGGGCGAACTGCCCTCCCTCGGTCCGGATTTCAGGGAACTGCCGGACCTCGAACAGCGCAGGGTCCTGTTCGACCTGGTACGCGCACACGTCGCCGCGGCGCTGCGGTCCGAGTCACCGCGCACCCTCGACGCCGAGAGCTCCTTCCTCGACCTGGGTCTTGACTCGCTCGCGGCGGTCAATCTGCACCGCGGACTGGTGGCGGCCACCGGGCTCACGCTCGAGGTGTCGCTCGCCTACGACTACCCGACGCCCAGCGAGCTGGTGGACCACCTCCACCGGCAGATCTTCCCGGTGGCCACGGACGACACCGCCCCCGCGCGTGCCGTCGTGGGCTCCGACGACCCCATCGCGATCGTCGGGATGAGCTGCCGCTTCCCCGGCGGCGTCAACAGCCCCGAGGACCTGTGGAAGGTCGTCTCCGAGGGCGTGGACGCCATCACCCCGTTCCCCACCGACCGGGGCTGGGACCTGGAGGCGCTCTACAGCCCGGACCCGGACCAGCCCGGCACCAGCTACGCGACCGAGGGCGGCTTCATCCACGACGCCCCCGAGTTCGACGCGGAGTTCTTCGGCATATCGCCGCGCGAGGCGCTCGCCATGGACCCGCAGCAGCGACTGCTGCTGGAGACCAGCTGGGAGGTCTTCGAGCGGGCCGGTATCGACGTGACCAAGCTGCGGGGGAGCAGGACCGCCGTCTTCACCGGCGCGGAGCACCACGACTACGGTCCCCACCTCCAGAGCACCAAGAGCGGCCTCGAGGGCTACGCGCTGACCGGTATCGCGGGCAGCGTCGCCTCCGGGCGCATCGCCTACACCTTCGGCTTCGAGGGCCCGGCCTGGACCGTGGACACCGCGTGCTCCTCGTCGCTGGTCTCCCTGCACCAGGCGGCGCACTCGCTGCGCCAGGGGGAGTGCGACCTGGCGCTCGCCACCGGTGTCGCCACGATGCCGACCCCGGGTGACTTCATCCTCTTCAGCCGCCAGCGCGGACTCTCCTCCAACGGGCGCTGCAAGGCGTTCGGCGCCGAGGCCGACGGCACGTCATGGGCCGAGGGCGTCGGCGTCCTCCTGGTGGAGCGGCTCTCCGACGCCCGGCGCAACGGCCACGAGGTGCTGGCGATCGTGCGCGGCTCCGCCGTCAACCAGGACGGCGCGAGCAACGGTCTGACGGCTCCCAACGGCCGTTCCCAGCAGCGGGTCATCCGACAGGCGCTGGCCAACGCCGAACTGACCGCGGACCAGATCGACGTCATCGAGGCGCACGGCACCGGAACCTCGCTCGGCGACCCCATCGAGGCGCAGGCGCTGATCGCCACCTACGGCGAGAGCCGCCCGGAGGGGGATCCGGTGTGGCTGGGCTCCCTCAAGTCGAACATCGGCCACACCCAGGCGGCGGCCGGTGCGGGTGCCGTCATCAAGATGGTGATGGCCATGCGCCACGGCGTTCTGCCCAAGACGCTGCACGTCGAGGTGCCGACCCCGCACGTGGACTGGTCCTCGGGCGGCGTGGCGCTGCTCGCCGAGCAGCGCGCCTGGCCGGAGACCGGGCGGCCGCGCCGTGCCGGTGTCTCCTCGTTCGGCATGAGCGGCACCAACGCGCACGCCATCATCGAGCAGGCCCCGCCACTGGAGCCCGCCTCCGCCACGGACGACGACGCCGACGCGGACACGGCCGCCCAGCCCGTGTCGTGGCTGGTGTCGGCCAGGAGCGAGGAGGCGCTGCGGGCGCAGGCCGCGCGGCTGCGCGAGCATGTGGTGCGCAACCCCGACGCACGGCCGGTCGACGTCGGATGGTCGTCCGCCATGACGCGTGCCGCGCTCGAGCACCGTGGTGTGGTGGTCGCCTCCGACCGCGAGGGGCTGCTGCGCGGCCTCGCGGCGCTCGCCGAGGAGACCGACTCGCCGGGCCTGGTGCTGGGCAGGTCCATGGCGCAGCGGGTGGCGTTCCTGTTCACCGGCCAGGGCGCCCAGCGGCTGGGCATGGGCCGGGAGCTCTACGAGACCTACCCGGTCTTCGCCGATGTCTTCGACGAGGCGTGCGACTACCTCGAGGTGCGCCTCGGCACCTCCGTGCTCGACGTGGTCTTCGGCCCCGAGGACGACGACGCGGCCGCCACCGGTGACGAGCTCAACCAGACGATGTTCACCCAGGCCGGGCTGTTCGCCTTCGAGGTGGCCCTGTTCCGCCTGCTGGAGTCCTGGGGCGTGCGTCCCGACTTCCTGATGGGGCACTCGGTGGGCGAGATCGCCGCGGCCCACGTCGCCGGGGTGCTGTCCCTGGAGGACGCCTGTGCCCTGGTGGCCGCCCGCGGACGGCTGATGCAGGAACTGCCCGAGGGCGGTGCCATGGTGGCCGTCCAGGCGTCGGAGCAGGAGGTGGCGAAAAGCCTGGAGGGCCGCGAGGACAAGGTGTCGCTCGCGGCGCTCAACGGCCCCACCTCGGTGGTGCTCTCCGGCGACGAGGACGCGGTGCTCGAACTCGCCGGCCACTGGGAGGCCCAGGGCCGCAAGACCAAGCGGCTGCGGGTGAGCCACGCGTTCCACTCCCCCCGGATGGACGCCATGCTGGAGGAGTTCGGCCAGATCGCCGCCTGCCTCGAGTACTCGGCCCCCTCGATCCCGGTCATCTCCAACGTCAGCGGCGGGGTCGCGGGCGCCGAACTGGCCACCTCCGAGTACTGGGTCCGCCACGTCCGCGAGGCGGTCCGCTTCGACGACGGCATGCGGCAGCTCGCCGAACAGGGCGTGACGACCTGCGTGGAGCTCGGCCCCGACGCCGTGCTGACCGCGATGGGCCAGGACTGCCTCGACGCCGTCGGCGCCGACGCGGCCTTCGTGCCCCTGGCCCGCGCCGGGCGCGCCGAGGCCCAGACGCTGGCGGAAGCGGTCGCCACCCTGTACGCGAACGGCGTCGGCGTGGACTGGGACGCGGTGTACTCCGGGCGCGGCGCACGCCGCGTCGCCCTGCCGACCTACGCCTTCCAGCACAAGCGGTACTGGCTCGAGTCGGGCGCCGCCGTGACCGGCGACGCCCGGAGCGTCGGCCTCGGCAGGGTGGACCACCCGCTGCTCGGCGGCCTCACCGAACTGGCCGAGGGCGACCGTACGGTGCTGACCGGGCGCCTGTCGCTCCAGACCCACCCGTGGCTCGCCGACCACGCGGTGGCCGGCGGAGTGCTCTTCCCCGGCACCGGATTCGTGGAGCTGGGCCTGCTCGCGGGCACCGAGACCGGGGCCGGACGGCTCGGCGAACTCACCCTCGAGACCCCGCTCCTCCTGCCGGAGCAGGGCGGTGTCCGCGTCCAGCTCGTGGTCGGCCCCACCGATGAGTCCGGCGTACGGCCCCTCGGCGTGTACTCGCGCTCCGACAGCGACGAGCCGGGGGAGGAGTGGGTGCGGCACGCCCAGGGCGTCCTCGAGGCCGACAGTGGCGCCGCGGTCACCGACAGCCTGCTCCAGTGGCCCGTCCCGGGCGCCGAGCCGGTGCCGATGGAGGGCTTCTACGAGGGCCTGGCCCAGGTCGGTTACGGATACGGGCCGGTCTTCCAGGGGCTGGAGTCGGTCTGGCGGCTGGACGGCGATGTCTACGCCGAGGTGGCGCTGCCGGACTCGGCCGCCCAGGAGGCCGGACGGTTCGGTCTGCACCCCGCCCTGCTCGACGCCGCTCTGCACGCCATGGAGATGGGCGACTTCGGCGGCGAGAGCGGCCGCGTGACGCTGCCGTTCTCCTTCACCGGGGTGACCCTGCACGCGGTGGGCGCCGGACGGGTGCGGGTGCGGCTGCGCCCGCAGGGCAAGGACACGGTCGCGCTGCTGGTGACCGACGCCACGGGCGCTCCCGTCGCCTCGGTGGAGTCGCTGGTGGTGCGCGAGGTGGCGGCCGAGCGGTTCGCTTCGGGGCCGCGCGGCAACGGTGGCGACGGCACGCTGTTCCGGGCCAACTGGGATGTGTTCGGCGCCGCGCGCGGTGGCAACCACACCGTGGACGGCGTGTCCACGGCGGTGATCGGCGCCGACCGGGCGCGGGTGACCGAGCTGCTCACCGCCTCCGCCGTCGGACACACCGAGTACACCGGGGTGGACGCGCTCGTCGCCGCCGTCGACGAGGGCGCCGCGGTGCCGGACGTGGTCTGGGCCTGGTGCGGCACCGCACCGGAGGTCGAGAATCTCGCCGAGGCCGCCCGCAAGGCGACCCACCGGGCGCTGGCCCTGGTGCAGTCCTGGCTCGCGGAGGACCGGTTCGACGGGTCCCGGCTGGTGGTCGTCACCAGCGACGCGGTCGCGACGGGCCCGGGCGAGGGCGTCGCCGGACTGTCCAACGCCGCCGTCTGGGGACTGCTGCGCTCGGCCGCCACGGAGAACCCGGGCCGGATCCAGCTGGTGGACATCGACCGCCACGCCGAATCGGTCACCGCGGCCGCCGGTGCGGTGACGGCCGCGATCGCGGCGGGCGAGCGCGAGGTGGCGCTCCGCGCGGGCCAGGCGCTGATTCCCCGGCTCGCCAGGAACGCGGCCGGGCGGGTGCTCGAGGCCCCCGCCGACGGCGCGGCGTGGAAGCTCGGCACCACCGGCGGCGGCACCCTGGACAACCTCTCGCTGCTGCCCGACCCGGCCGCCGAGGCGCCGCTGGCCCCCGGGTACGTGCGGATCGCGGTGCGCGCCGCCGGTCTGAACTTCCGTGACGCGCTGATCGCCATCGGCATGTACCCCGACGACCACGCCACCATGGGCGGCGAGGGCGCCGGTGTGGTCCTGGAGGTCGGCCCGGGCGTGACCGACCTGGCCCCCGGAGACCGGGTCATGGGCATGATCAACGCCTCGTTCGGGCCCATCGCGGTCGCCGACCGGCGGCAGATCGTCCGCATGCCGCGCGGCTGGACGTTCGCGCAGGGCGCCTCGGTGCCGGTGGTCTTCCTGACCGCCTACATCGGCCTGGTGGAACTCGGCAAGCTCCAGGCGGGCGAGTCCATCCTGGTGCACACCGCCACCGGCGGCGTGGGCATGGCGGCCGTGCAGCTCGCACGCCACCTCGGCGCCGAGGTGTACGCCACGGCCAGCCCCGGCAAGTGGGACACCCTGCGGTCGATGGGATTCGACGAGAAGCACATCTCCTCCTCCCGTGACCTGGACTTCGAGCGGCGCTTCATGGAGGCCACCGAGGGCCGGGGCATGGACATGGTGCTGGACTCGCTCGCCCGCGAGTTCGTCGACGCCTCCCTGCGGCTGATGCCCAGGGGCGGGCGGTTCCTGGAGATGGGCAAGATCGATGTGCGCGACCCCGAGGTCGTCGCCCAGGACCACCCCGGGGTGAAGTACACCGCGTACGACCTGGTCGTGGCCGACTACGACTGGGTCCAGCGGATGCTCGTCGAGCTGGTCGAACTCTTCGACAGCGGCGCGCTGCACCCCCTCCCGGTGACGGCGTGGGACGTGCGCCGCGCCCCGGACGCGGTGCGGTACATCAGCCAGGCCCGGCACATCGGCAAGAACGTGTTCACCATGTCCCACGCCCTGGACCCCGAGGGTTCGGTGCTGGTGACCGGTGGCACCGGCGGCCTGGGCCGCGAGGTGGCACGCCACCTGGTGGCCGAGCGCGGAGTGCGCAACCTGGTGCTGGTCTCCCGGCGCGGGCCGGACGCGGAGGGCGCCGCCGAACTGAAGGCCGAACTGGCCGAGGCGGGCGCGTCGGTGACGCTGGCGGCCTGCGACGTGGCCGACCGCGCCTCGCTTGAGCGCGTGCTGTCCGGCATCCCCGCCGACCACCCGCTGACCGCGGTCGTGCACGCGGCGGGCGTACTCGACGACGGTGTCATCGACACCCTCTCGCCGAAGCGGATCGACGCGGTCTTCGAGCCGAAGGTCGACGCGGCGTGGAACCTGCACGAGCTGACGCGGGACATGGACCTGGCGGAGTTCGTGATGTTCTCCTCCGTCGCCGGTGTGTTCGGCAGCCCGGGTCAGGGCAACTACGCCGCCGCCAACTCGTTCCTGGACGCGCTCGCCGCACACCGGCGCGGCCTCGGCCTCCCGGCGGTATCGCTGGCCTGGGGTCCGTGGGAGCAGGCCGGCGGCATGACCGGCACCCTCAGCCAGGCGGACATGGTGCGCATGGCGCGCGAGGGCATGGCGGCCCTGTCCATGGCGGGCGGTCTGCGGCTGCTGGACGCCGGCGGTACGAGCGAGGACGCCCTGCTCGTTCCGATGCGGCTGGAGACCTCCGCGCTCAGCGGCCAGACCGACATCCCCACCCTGCTGCGCGGTGTGGTCCGGGTGCGGAGCAAGGCGGCGGCCGACGGGAAGTCGGCCGCTCCCGAATCGGCCAAGGTGCAGCTGGCCGGTCTGTCCGGAGCCGAGCTCGACCGGGCACTGCTCGACCTGGTGCGCGGCAGCGCGGCGATGGTGCTGGGGCACAGCGGCGCCCAGTCCATCGAGCCCGACCGCTCCTTCCAGAACCTCGGCTTCGACTCACTGGCGGGCGTGGAGTTCCGCAACCGCCTGAACTCGGCCACCGGACTCCGCCTCCCCTCCACGCTGATCTTCGACAACCCCACGCCCGCGGCGCTCGCCGAGTATCTGCGCGGCCGGGTGGCGACGGACAGCCCGGCCGGGCCGGACGTCGATCCGGAAGAGGCCAGGATCCGTGCCCTTCTGACGTCGATTCCGCTGGAGCGGCTGCGCCGCGCCGGTCTGCTCGACACGCTCACCGAGCTGGCGAGCGGCAAGGAGCAGGCCGAGAAGGACACCGAGGAGAAGGACACGGACTCCATCGACGCGATGGACGACGACGACCTGATCGACATGATGCTCGGGGATCTCGACTCCTGACGCCCCGCGAGTCCCCCCGGAGACCTCCGGGGGGACTCGCGGTCCGGGCCCACGTCTCGCAGAGCGTCGGCGTCGCGGGTGGCTCTCACCCCAAGAGACTTCAAGAAGAAGAAAGGCTCAGTGAAACCCGATGACCGCAAAGGTCTTTGCGACGGAAGCGGTGCATTCGCTTCCCGAGTTCGAACAGAGGGCCCTGGCCATCGCCGAAGCGCTCCGCGAGCGCGGAGTCAGCGACGGCACCCGGGTCATGCTGAAGGCGGGCAACTCCGCCGGCTTCGTCGGGGCCCTCCTCGCCCTGATGCACACCGGCGCGTCGATCGTCATGGTCGACCACCAGGAGCGGGCGGAGGCCACCCAGCGCATCTGCGACCGGGCCGGGGTCAAGATCTGCGTGGTCGACGACGACACCCCGATGCCCGACAGCGGCCCGGCCCGGGTCACCATCTACGAGCTGCTCGTGGCGTCCATGGAGCAGACCCCCGCCGAGCGGCGGCTGAACCTCGACACCTGGTGCGAGCTGCCGGACGGCCTGATCATGTGGTCCTCCGGGTCCACCGGGGAGCCCAAGGGCGTCGTCAAGACCGGGGCCAAGTTCCTGAAGAACCTGGAGCGCAACGCCCAGCAGGTGGGCCACCGCCCCGATGACGTCCTGCTGCCGCTGCTGCCCTTCTCCCACCAGTACGGGCTGTCCATGGTGCTCATCGCCTGGCTGGTCAAGTGCTCGCTGGTCATCGCGCCCTACCGGCGGCTGGACCGGGCGATGACCATGGCGGGCACCTGCGGGGCCACGGTGGTCGACGCCACCCCGGCCAGCTACCGCAGCATGCTCAACATGATCGGCCGCAAGCCCGCCCTGGCGGACGAGCTCTCCGGTGTCCGGATGTTCTGTAGCGGGGCGGCCCCGCTCGACCCCGGTTTGGTCGGCGACTACGTCCAGCGGTTCGGACTGCCCCTGCTGGACAGCTACGGCAGCACCGAGGCCGGGAACGTGGCCTTCGCGACCGAGGACAACGTGGTGGCCTGCGGGCGGGCCGTCGAGGGCCTGAAGCTGCGGATCGTCGACGACGAGGGCGCCGTGCTCACCTCCGGCGAGGTCGGGGAGATCCAGGTCCACTCGCCGGACCTGATGGAGGGCTACCTGGCGGAGGACGGCACGGTCGCCCCCGTCGACCCGGCCAAGACCGACTGGTACCCCACCGGCGACTTCGGCTATCTGGACGGCGGGGACAACCTCTTCGTGCTCGGCCGGAAGGCCGCGGTGCACCGCAACGGCCACACGCTCTACCCCGAGATCATCGAGCACAAGCTGGCCGCGGGCGGCTGTCTCGTCAAGGTCGTCCCCGTCCCCGACGAACAGCGCGGTTGCCAGCTCTGCTTCTTCGTCGAGGACGAGCAGCAGCGGGAGCCGCGGCACTGGCGGGAGCCGATCACCGCCCTGCTGCCCGACTTCGAGCACCCCAACCGCATTCACGTCCTGGAGCGATTCCCCCTGAACCGCAACGGCAAGCCCGACAAGAAGCAGCTCGAGCAGCTGGCTCTCGACCTGGTTCCGGGAGCGAAGGCATGACGGACCCACAGATCAACGAAACACAGGTCACCGAAACACAGACCACCGAGCCCGGGACCACCGAGCCCGGGACCACCGATCCGGAGACCAGCCGTACGGCGATGGTCTTCCCCGGAATGGGACCGTTCCGCTTCACCGACGTCGGCGAGTTCCTGCTGACCAACCCCCACGCCCGGCGCCGGCTGGCGATCGCCGACGAGGTGGTGGGGTACTCCGTGTTCGACCGGTACCGCCAGTCGGACGCCGATGAGGAGGCGCAGTACGCCGAGCACACCCAGATCGCCTTCCTGACGGTCTGTCTCTCCCTCGCCGACTGGGCGGAGGAGACGCTGGGGGAGCGTCCCGAGCTGTGCGCCGGACCGAGCTTCGGCCAGCGGGCCGCGGTGACCTACGCGGGGGCCCTGCCGTTCGAGGAGACCGTGCGGCTCACCGCCGAACTGGCGCGCTGCGAGGAGGAGTACTTCCGGCAGGAGCACCGTGAGGCGGTCACCCACTGCGTGATCCACACTCCCGAGGAGCGGCTCCAGGAGGCACTGGCCGAACTGGACGCCGAGGGGGAGTGGCACGACGTCTCCGGCTATATCGACCAGGGCTTCTACCTCGTGTCCCTGCGCGAGCCCGTGCTCGACCGGTTCAAGAAGCGGATCGGCGAGCTCGGCGGGTACAACATGTACACGATGTGGCCGCCCGTGCACGCCCCGGCCTTCGGCGCCCTGCGCCGCAAGGCGGAGGAGGAGGTCCTCGGCGGCTTCGAGGTGGCCGACCCCAAGCTGCCGGTCGTCGCCGACCAGAACGGTGAGCTGCTGACCGACGCGGACGGTGTGCGCACCATGCTGCTCGACACCTTCAACCGCCCGATCCGCTGGCCGGACATGGTGGACACGATGCGGGAGCACGGCATCACCAAGGTCTGCATCGCGGGTCCGGACAACCTCTTCGGCCGGGTGAACCGCACCGTGGACAACTTCGAGGTCGTGGCCATCGACGCCCGCAAGGCGATGCGCCCGCGGGTCCGGCAGAGGAGCGCCCGCCGGGCGAGGCGGTGACGGAGGCGCTGCCCCCGGGCAGCGCCCCCTGCGTAACCGACCGGTCGACTGTAATTGACTGATCGATCTCAAAAGGGTTAGCGTGCCGGTATGGCACGGAGGAAGGAATTCGATCCGGAGGTCGCGCTGGACGCCGCCATGCGGCTGTTCTGGCGCAATGGCTACGAGGGGACGTCCACCAGCGACCTGGTGGACGAGCTGGGCATCGCGCGGGCAAGTCTGTACGGGACCTTCGGGTCCAAGCGCGGACTGTACCTGGCCGCGCTCGACCGCTTCCTCTCCGGTGGCGCGGGGCCGAGCCCGGCCGACATCCTGGCGTCGCGCGCCTCGGCCCTGGACGCCGTCCGGGATCTCCTGGAGACCAGCGCCGCGGCCCCGAAACCGGACACGCCCCAGGGCTGCTTCGCGGTCAACGCCACGGTGGAGCACGGCGATTCCGACCCCGAGATCGCGCGGCGCCTCGAGGGCAACCGAAGCCGCCTCGAGACCGCGCTCTACGGCGCGCTGCTGAGGGCCCACGCGGAGGGTGAGCTGGCCCCCGGCGTCGATCCGAGGTCCGCGGCCACCATGCTGGCCTCGCTCAACAGCGGCCTGAAGGTGCTCTCGTGCGCGGGCGCGGATCAGCGCGACCGCATCGCCTCGTCCATTGACGCCGTCATGGCGATGCTGACCCCACCGGCGGCCGCCGGCACCGACTGACCCCGGCGATCCGCGGCCGCGCGCGCGGAGGACACCTGTGTTCGCCGGTGGCTCTTGCCTGCGCTCATTCGAGACTACTCAGTCCCGAAACCTCGAGATCGAACATGGAGAAGCAATGATTTCCGACCATCGTGGAGTACCTGTCCGCACCGGCCGCGCCGCCGTCAACGGGACGAAGCTGCACTACCGAACGGCCGGCTCCGGCCCGGTGCTGGTACTGCTGCACGGCGTGCCCAAGACCGGCTATCACTGGCGGCACCTGGTCCCGAAGCTGACGGCGCGGCACACCGTCGTCGTACCGGACCTCCGTGGTCTGGGCGACTCCGCCCACCCCGCGGACGGCTTCGACTGCGCCACGATGAGCGATGACATCGCCGCGCTGATGGCCCACCTCGGGCATGACACCTACACCGTGATGGGCGAGGACTGGGGAGCGGTGGTCGGCTATCAGCTCGCCGCCCGGCACCGCGATCACGTCGAGGCACTGGTGTTCGCCGAGGCGCTGCTGCCCGGGTTCGGCTTCGAGGACCACACCGCCCTGACCCACGAGAACGTCTCGGGCGGGATGTTCCTGTGGCATCTGGGCTTCTACTTCCAGCCGGACGTGCCGGAGATGCTGATCGCCGGGCATGAGCGCGAGCTCCTCACGTACATGCTCAAGGACGAGCGCAGCTACCCCGACACCGCCACCGCGGACGCGATCGAGGAGTATGTGCGCTGCTACTCCATGCCCGGCGGTATCCGCTCGATGCTGGCGATCTATCGGGCGATGCTCGTCGACGCCGAACAGAACCGGGAGGCGGCCCGGACGAGGCTGGACATCCCGGTGCTGGCGCTCGGCGGCGACGCGTTCATCGGCGACCGGAACGAGGCCCAGATGCGGCTCCTCGCCCATGAGGTCACCGGCCATGTCTTCGAGGCCGGACACGACCTCGCCGAGGAGGTGCCGGACGAGGTGGCCGATGTACTGCTGACGTTCCTGACCGACCGGCTCGCGTGACCCGAGTCGGCTCCCCGCGTCCGTGCTCTCTTGTGGTGACTCGGGAACTGTAGGAGAGTGAGTCCATGGGGACCAAGCAGTACACGGGCTCGCCCGAGGACGCCGATCTGATGCGCGCGGACTCATTGGCGCGGGAGATCTTCGCGGACGTCGCCAACAAGTGGGCGTTCCTGATCATCGAGTTCCTCGGTGAACGCACCCTGCGCTTCAGTGAGTTGCGGAACGAGGTCGAGGGCATCAGCCACAAGATGCTCACCCAGAACCTGCGCATGCTGGAGCGCAACGGCCTGGTCGAGCGGAAGGTGCACCCCACCGTGCCGCCACGGGTCGAATACACCCTCACGGAAGCGGGCCGGGGCCTGCGCGCGACGGTCGATGGAATGTGTGACTGGACGCATGCGTACCTCGGTCATATCGAGGAATCCCGCCGCCGCTTCGACGCCTGAGCGAGCGGAGCACCCTCCCGGGCCGCGCGGTGGCCCCATGAGAGGTGGGGGCCACCGCGCGGCCGCGCTCAGTCGAGGACCGCGGTGGCCTCGATCTCGACCAGATGCTCGGGTACGTCCAGCGCCGCGACCCCCAGCAGCGTCCCCGGCGGGACCGGGGTGACCCCCAGCTTCGCGGCCGCCCGGGCGGCCCCCTCCAGGAACTGGGGCATCTTGTCGGGGGTCCAGTCGACGACGTAGACGGTCAGCTTCGCCACATCGTCGAAGGAGCCGCCGGCCTCGGCCAGGGCGATGCCGATGTTGAGGTAGCACCGCTCGACCTGAGCGGCGAGATCACCTTCGCCGACCGTGACCCCATCGGCGTCCCAGGCCACCTGCCCGGCGATGTGGATCAGCCTCGACCCGGTCGCGATCGACACCTGTCGGTACGCGTCGATCTCCGGCAATCCGCTGGGGTCTACCAGGGTGATGGCCATGCTGCCTGCCTTTCCGTCATGGAGCCGTGCTCTCTGGTGGTTACTCGGGAACTGTAAGAGAGCGGCCTCTGACATGGAAGAACGCACTTTTCGGTGACTGAGGAACCTTTTGGTGACCGACGTGGTGAGGGGGTGCGCGTACCGGTCGCGCGGACGTCCGGCCTTCCGGGTTTGTCATGTACGGGCTACAGTTTGGAAGACGCGTGGGAGCGCTCCCAAACTCCAGGTGCTCCCGATCCTCCCGACCAGCCGAAGGATCTCCCATGACCTCCACACCACACCGCGCCCTGGCCGTCGCCGCGGTGGCCGTGGCGGTGGCAATGGCCGCCCCGGCCGCGCCACGGGCCTCGGCACAACCGGCGGCCTGCGCCGCCAACGGCTTCTGTGAGGACTTCGAGTCGCAGACCGGGACCACCCCCGCGGGCCGCTGGACCACGGCCGTCGCCAACTGCTCGGGCACCGGCACCGCCACCGTGGACACCACGATGGCGCACGGCGGCACCAAGTCGGTGCGGATCACCGGCAAGGCGGGGTACTGCAACCACGCCTTCGCCGGCACCTCGCTGTCCGGTCTGCCGTCCGGCGGCGACCTCTACGCCCGCTTCTGGGTCCGCCACACCACCGCGCTGCCCGCCCAGCACGTCACGTTCGGCGCGCTGCGCGACGCCAACGACAACGGCAAGGACCTGCGCATGGGCGGCCAGAACAAGGCGCTCCAGTGGAACCGCGAGTCGGACGACGCCACCCTCCCCGCCCAGAGCCCGGCGGGTGTCGCGCTGAGCACCCCGCTGCCCGTCAACACCTGGACCTGTCTGGAGTTCCGCCTGGACCGCACCGCGGGCCGCCTGGACACCTGGGTGAACGGCGGGCTCGTCACCGGTCTGGTGGTCGACGGCGCCCCGACCCAGGACGTCGACCAGCAGTGGCTGAACCGGGGCGGGTGGCGGCCCGCCCCGGCCGATCTGCGGCTGGGCTGGGAGAGCTACGGCGAGGGCGACGACACCCTCTGGTACGACGACGTGGCCGTGGGCACCACGCGTATCGGCTGCTGAAGGGCCGTCAGGGGGCGGGGCGCGGCTCCCGGTCGGATCAGGGGTTCAGGGGGAAGCCGACCGACCGGGACTTCTTCCACTCGTCGTGCTCCAGGTCCTTGGCCTCGGTGCCGTCCCCGTACAGGTCGGCCGAGCCGCCGTCGGTGATGACCTGGGCGCGGGCGCCGGGCGCCGCGAGGTCGGGCACGTCCACCACGATCTCCCAGCCGCCCGGGTCGGCCGTCGGCAGGTCGAGCCGCTTGACCGGCTGGTGCCCGGGGACGCCGTCCCAGGAGTAGAGCGCGTACGGGGCGCTGTTGTCCTCGGCCGCCCAGGAACCGGCCACGATCAGGTACTGGCCCTTGTCGTTGCGGCGGATGTCGCGGACGCTCAGGCCCCCGAGGTCGAGGGTGACGGGGTCGCCGAAGGGCGCGTGGGTGTCCTGTCGCCCACGGACCGGGCCAGCTTGTCGGCGTTGGTGACCGGGACCAGCAGCGCCTTGCCGCCGTCGGCGGGCGGCACCAGCGGCGCCCGGAAGCCGATGTACGCGGTGGAGCCGGAGCCGGGCGCGAACTCCAGGCCCTCGACGTTGAATCCGTCGATCTGCTTGGGCACCTGGCCGTCCGCGGTGCCCTTGGCGAAGGCGAGCCGGTCGCCGTTGGCCTTGTCCCGGTCCACCAGGTCGTCGCGCAGGCCCTGGTACGAGCCGTCCACCTCGAGGTCGGTGTCGGCGCCCGAACCGGAGACGGTATGGGACGGGACCATCGTGAGTACCCTTCGTCGGCTGCGGGGCCGGTCGGCGGACCGGCACACCGCCCTGACGATGGATCACCCAGATGGCGTGAGCATGAACGATCATCGAACATGAACCGCTCACGGCCCGTGGACTCCAGCGACCAGCGACCAGCGACCAGCGACCCGCGCCCACGGCCCCGCCGATCGTCAGCAGACGCCGTCGCCCGGCTTCGGGTTCCCGAGCCCGAAGAACGGCCGCAGCTTCAGCCCGGCCCAGGTGCCCAGGAGGGCGAAGGCGCCCCAGACCCAGCCGTGCAGGCTGCCGGAGGCGATGCCCGCGAGATAGGCGCCGATGTTGCAGCCGCCCGCGAACCGGGCACCGATGCCCATCAGCATCCCGCCGAGCACCGCCGCGGTCGCCGTACGCCACGGCACCCCGCGGTGCAGGGTCCAGGTGCCGCCGAGCGCCGCGGCGACCGCCGCGCCGATCATGATGCCGATGTCGGTGAGGCTGGTCTTGTCGGCGAGCACGGGCCCCGCGAGCATCTCCTTGTTCCCGGGCTGCTGCCACCAGCTCCAGCTCTCCGGGTGGCCGCCGAGCGCGCGCACCAGCTCCGCGCCCCACAGGCTGAAGGCGCTGGTGACGCCCCACGCGCCACCGGAGACGAGCAGCACACCGGCGCCCAGCACGGCCAGCGCCAGCGCGCCGACCGCCAGCGGCCAGGAGCCGCGCAGCACACGGGCGGCGGCACCGCGCGCGGAGGGCACCGGACCGGTCGGCGGCGGGTTGCGGCGGGCCTGGACGCGCCGGCTGACCAGGACGATGGCGGCGAGCACGAGGATGGTCACCGCCCACGAGCCGAACCAGCCGATGTGGTCCGCCATGACGACCGGCTCCAGCGAGGGCAGGTCCTTCCACAGGTCGAACTGCCAGGCGGCCAGGGTGGCGCCGCCGATGAAGCCGCCGAGCGTGAGCACGATCGACGTCTGCCCCGAGCCGACCGCGAAGAGGGTGCCGGAGGCGCAGGCCCCACCGAGCTGCATGCCGACGGCGAAGAGGAACGAGCCGATCAGCAGCCCGAGCCCCAGCGGTCCGCCCGAGGGCGCGGGCACGGAGCCGAACAGCCCGGTCCTCGTCCCGATGAGCAGGGCGAACAGCGTGGCCGTCGTGCCCAGCAGCAGGGCGTGGGCGCGCAGCCCGGTGCCGTTGCCGACGGCCACCAGCTGCCGCCAGGCGGAGGTGAAGCCGAAGCGGGAGTGGAAGAGGGCGACGCCCAGGGCGAGGCCGAGCAGCAGCAGCACGCCGGGCTTGGCCCCGTGGGCGGACCATACGTACGCGGTCAGCGCCGCGGCGAGCAGCCCGGACACGGCGAGCGGCACCCGCCGCACCGGCGGCGCGGCGGGCGCCTCCGGCCGTGGCGCGGAGGTGGGGGAGGGGGCCAGTAGTGCGGCGGTCTTCGCCGCCTCGGCGGGCGGGGCGGTGGTCACGTGCGGGCTCCGGAGATGGGGAGAGGGATGACGCTGGGCGGGAGGGCCCGGCCGGACGGCGCGGCGCCGAGGTGGCGGCGCGCGGCGGGGGAAACCGGCTGGTTCCGGCTCAGCGGCGACAGAGGCCGTCGTCGACGCACCACGCCGAGCTCGCGAACAGCGCGAGACAGAGCAGACGGGCGGGTGCGGACATGTACTCCAGGATATGGTCCGGGTTTCAAGAATTGGACCCCGGTCTCACCATGCGATCTGTGGGGTCAGCCACAGCCGCGGATGGCCCCGGATCAGCCGTCCTCGCCCCGCTCGGCGGTGTCCGCGAGGCCGACGTACATCGAGTGGTGCAGCTCGGCCACGTGGTCCCGGAGGAGGGCGGCCGCCGTGGCGGCGTCCCGCGCGGCGAGGGCGGCCCGGATCGCCTTGTGCTGCTCGTTGCTGCCGCGGAGGTAGTCCAGCGGATACGGCAGGAAGTACGCGTACAGCTCCCCGGTGACCCGCTCGTACATCCCCAGCGCTGAGGGCAGCCCGGCGCCCTCGGCGAGGGCCAGGTGGAACCGCTTGTCGCTGGCGTGGAACTCGGCCCAGCTCTCGGCCGCGTCCATCTCCCGGACGCACTCGTCCAGCCGCTCGAGCCCCGGTCGGCCGAGCCGCTCGGCGGCCAGCTGCGCGAAGCCGGCCTCCAGCACGATGCGCTCGTCGATCAGCCGGTGCACCCGTTCGCTGTCCTCCCGGTACGCGGCCACCTGCGCCACGGTGCGGCGGCTGGGCCGCTCCGCGATGAAGGTGCCGCCCGTACGCCCCGGGCGCCGCTGGACGACGCCCTCGCGTTCCAGGGTGCCGAGCGCCCGGCGGACGGTGATCTCGCCGACCCCGAGCGCCGCCGCCGTGGCCCGCACGTTGGGCAGCCGCTCGCCGGGCGCCAGCAGGCCCAGGTCCACCGCCAGCGAGATCCGGGCCCGTACGGTGTCGACGGCGCTGGTGCGGCGGATCGCGGCGAGGGCGCTGCTGGTCAGGGCGCTCGGTGCGCCGGACGGTTCCTGGGTCGCCATTCCCACAGCGTAGGCACCCCCGCCCCACGGCCTCCCCACGGTCCTCGGACGAAGCCCGGTGCTTTGCGGAACCGTGACCTCCGGGGGTTTACGTGATCAAAGTGAGCATGTTTTCATGGCTCGAATTCACCCCTGGACGCCCACTGTCGAAGGCACTGATGAAGATCTCCGGACTACAGACGGCGGGAACGCCCGGCGACGTCGACGCCAACCTCCGCGAACTGGACGCGGCGTGCCGTCGGGCCCGTGCCGAGGACGCCGAACTCCTGATCACCACCGAGCTGTTCATCACCGGCTACGACATCGGTGACGCCGTTCGGGACCTGGCCCGCACCGATCTGCTCTCCCCGGCCCAGGAGATCGCCGCCGCCCACGGCATCGCACTCGTCCTCGGGGCCCCCGAGTACGACGACGGCGCCTACTACAACAGTGCCTTCTTCATCGACCCGGCCGGAGCGATCCTCGGCCGCCACCGCAAGACCCATCTCTTCGGCGACCTCGACCGCAGGTACTTCACACCGGGCGACCGGACCGCCCCCGTCATCGACTACGCGGGCGTCCGGATCGCGATGCTGATCTGCTACGACGTGGAGTTCCCCGAGAACGTACGGGCCGCCGCCCTCGCCGGCGCGGACCTCGTGGCGGTCCCGACCGCCCAGATGCAACCGTACGAGTTCATCGCCGAGCACCTGCTGAGGGTGCGCGCCTGGGAAAACCAGATCTACATCGCCTACGTCAACCATGACGGCGACGAGGGTTCACTGCGCTACGTCGGCCGAAGCTCCATCGTGAGCCCGTCGGCGACCGTGCTGGACAGCGTCGAACACGGCAACCGGCTGCTCTTCGCCACCGTGGAACCGCACACGGTCCGGACAGCGCGCAAGGCCAATCCGTATCTGGCCGACCTCCGGCCAGACCTCTTCACCCCGTCCGCCCGCGCCACCAAGGACCCGTCATGCTGACCGACCCCGAAGTGCACGCATCCGCCCCGCAACAGGCCAAGACGAATCTTTCGGGGCGGCTCGGCACCGGTGCCATCGTCTTCATGGTGATCGCCGCCGCCGCGCCGCTGACGGTGGTCGGCGGCAACGTCCCGCTCGCCATCGCCGGCGGCCCCGGCGCCGGAGCCCCCGTCGGCTTCGCCCTCGCCTCCCTGATCCTGCTGGTGTTCGCGGTCGGCTTCGTCACCATGACGCCCCACGTTCCGCAGGCCGGAGCCTTCTACGCGTACGCCACCCGTGGCCTGGGGGGCCGGGTCGGAGTGGGCACGGCCGCCGTCGCTCTCGTCGCGTACACGGCGATCCAGGTCGGCGTGTACGGCTATCTGGGATGGGCCGTGAACGATGTCCTCCACACCTTCGGCGGGCCGTCCCTGCCCTGGTGGGTGTGGGCGCTCGCGGCGCTCTCCATCGTGGCCCTCCTCGGCTACCGCCATATCGACCTCAGCTCCAAGGTCCTCGGTGTGGCACTCGTCCTGGAGATCGCGGTGGTGCTCGTCCTGGACGCCGGGATCTTCGCCCGGGGCGGCGCCCACGGGGTCAACGCCGAGTCGTTCACCCCGCATGCGGCGTTCTCCGGACCGCTGGGCGTGGCCGTGCTCTTCGCCATCACCGGATTCATCGGTTTCGAGGCCACCGCCGTCTTCCGGGACGAGGCCCGCGATCCGGAGCGGACCATCCCCCGGGCCACCTACCTCGCCGTCCTGATCATCGGTGGGTTCTACACCCTGTCCTGCTGGGCGCTGGTCCTGGCGGCGGGCACCGATGACGCCCCGGCCGTGGCCCAGAAGACCCTGGACGGGCAGGGCAACATGCTCATGGACACCGCACAGGCATACGTCGGCACCGCGCTCCGGGACGTGATGCAGGTGCTGCTGCTCAGCAGCCTCTTCGCCTGTGTGCTCTCCTTCCACAACGTCATCGCCCGCTACACCTTCACCCTCGCCCGCAAGGACCTCCTTCCCGCGCGGCTCGGCGTCGTCCATCCGCGCCACCACTCGCCGTCCGTCTCCTCGGTCGTCCAGACCGTCACCGCGCTGGTCCTGGTCGTCTGCTGCGCGGTCGCCGGACTGGATCCGCTGGTGGGCGTCTTCGGCTCCATGGCGGGGGTGGCGACGGTCGGCATGATCCTGCTCATGCTCATCACCTCCATCGCCGTGGTCGCCTTCTTCGCGCGCGACGCCCGGCTCGCCTCGGGCAGGGCCTGGCAGACCCGGGTCGCGCCGGTGCTGGCCGTGGCCGGACTGCTGACCGCGCTGTGGCTGGTGTTCTCCAACTTCACCCTCGTCACCGGCGTAGGTGTGGGCGCGAGCGTCGTCCTCGGCGTCATTCCCTTCCTCGCGCTCCTCGCGGGCCTGGTCCGAGGGGACCGCGGCGCGCGGGAGCGTATCTGACAACCGCCCGGTCCGGCCGCCCGGGCGAGGCACGGGCGGCCGGACCGGACCACGCTGCGGAGCGTCAGACCGCGGTCCGCTCCACGGGGATCCACAGCTCCGCGTCCGCCCGCGCCCCGTCCTGCGACAGCCGGGTGCGCAGGATCTCCGGACCCGGCCTGCTCTGGTACGGGTTGGACGGGAACCACTGCGTGAAGACGTCCCGCCACAGGAACTGGAGCGCCCGCGGGAACGGCCCGGAGTTCTCGAAGACGGCCCATGTCCCCGCCGGGACGGTGAGCGCGTCCAGGTCCTCCGGGGCGGCGGCCCCGGTCACCACCCCGTGGTAGTAGTCGAGTTCGGTTCCCTCGGCCCGGCTCGGGTCGAGGTTGTCGCTCACCCCCAGGATCCCCTCCGGCTCCTGATCGGACAGGGCGGCGATCCGCCGTACCGTCTCCTGGCCGAGTCCCCGGATGAACTCCGCGATCGCCGGATTCACCCCCTCGTGCACAAGCGGAACCCGGACCTTCTTGCCGACCACCTGGAACCGCTCCTTCTCCACGACCCGGTACCGCATACTGCTGCTCCCTTCGACGACGAGGCGGAAGGACATCCGCGGCTGGGAGTTCAGCGAGGCACCCGCCCGCCGGGCCTCACCCGGGCCCACACCGTGCATGGCCCGGAACGCCCGCGCGAACGCCTCCCCCGAGCCGTAGCCGTAGCGCACCGCGATCTCCAGGAGCGTCCGCTCCCCGGCGAGCACCTCGGCCCCCGCGAGGGTGAGCCGTCTGCGCCGGACGTACTCCGACAGCGAGATCCCCGCCAGCGCGGAGAACAGCCGCCGGAAGTGGTACTCCGACGTCATCGCGATCCGCGCCAGCTCGGCCACCTCGATCCGCTGGTCCAGCCGCGAATCGAGGTGGTCCAGGGCCTCGTTGAGCCGCTCCAGCACCTCGGTCTCCTTCCTTGACGCCGCTCACGTTAGGAAACCGGCACCCCGCCGGACCCGACATCCCGTGCCCGGTCCGGTCGGGTACGGCGGTCCGTCACCGACGTCCCGGCCATCGCTTTGCCCTGGGTACGGTCGGGGTTCATCCATACGTCCGTTCGATCACCGTTTCATCACAACGCATACATGGCTCTCCCACTTCGCGGTCGCCGCGCCGCATGATGCACCCCACCGTCCACGCACCGGGGAGACACATGGGCACCCGCACCGTCCAAGCCGCGGCAGTCATCGCCATCACCCTGCTCCTGACCGGCTGTTCCACCGGCGGTGACGTGCGCGACAAGAGCACACCGAGCGGCACCCCCGCCGCCGCGGAGAAGGCCGAGACCACCCGGGCCTGTGTCGACGCCATCGCCGACCGGGCCGCCGCCCACAAGGGCGGAGCGGTCCGCTCCCACCCCGTCCCCGCGCCCTGCGCCCGGCTGTCGGACGCCGACTACCTGGACGCCTATATGAAGGGTCTCGAGCAGGCGCACCGCGCGGCCCGGAAGACCTCTCAGGGGGAGACCGCCACGGCGACCGGCGGCGGGGGAAGCTGACCCGAGGCCCGGTCCGCCCTCCGGTCCGGATGGTCGGCGCAGGAGACCCGTGCGCTCGACCGGGAGCCGTCCGGGCAGAGGACGTTCTCCCAACTCGTCGTCGAGATATCGGCACCCCGCAGCCGCGCGCCACGGAGATCGGAGTCGGACACCGTGGCCCCGGCCAGATCGGCGCCGCTCAGATCCGCTCCGTTGAGGCCGACATGGGTGAGGGACGCCGCCCGCAGATACGCGCCGTCCAGCCGTGCGCCCTCGAAGCTGACATCGGTGAGCAGACCCCTGCCGAGCCTGGCGCCGCTCAGATCGGCGCCGCGCAGATCGACCTGCGAGAGGGTGGCGGAGGTGAGGTCCGCCCGGCGGAGGTCGGCGCCGCGCAGATCGACGTTCTCCAGCGACACCGCGGCCAGCCGTGCCGCGTAGAGATTGCCGCGGCGCAGATTGGCCTCGGACACCAGTCCGGTCAGCGTGGACCGTTCGAGGTTCACGCACCGCAGCTTCTTCTGCCACAGGTCGCCACCGGCCACGGTGCGGCTGGAGAGATCCCTGCCCGTACGGCCGGAACAGCTCCGGCCGTGGTCGTCGTCCTCCCCGCACCCGGCGAGCAGGGCCGTGGACAGGGCGGTCACGATGAGGCAGGAGAGCGAGCGGGGCCACCGCGCGGTCATGGGCCGGCCCATCATGGGTGTCAGACGCCGATCAGATCCACCAGATCGTCGGCGTGCTCCTCCTCTTCCTCGAGGATCGACTCCATCAGCCGGCGGGTGGTCGGGTCGTGTTCACCCAGCCAGCGGATGATCTCCTGATAGCTGGCGATCACGATGCGCTCGGCGAGCAGATTGTGCTCCAGCATCGTCTTGAGGTCGTTGTCGGCCGGGGTGGTGTAGTCGGTGTGGGAGCGCTGGGTCAGCGAGTCGGGGTCGAAGTCGGGGTCGCCGCCGAGCTGCGAGACGCGTTCGGCGGCGCGCAGCGCGTGCTGCATCTCCTCCTTGGCGTGCTCGGTGAACTCCGAGGACACCTGGGCGCGGTCGATGCCGCTGGCCGAGATGGCGTGGCGGGTGTAGCGCAGCCAGCACACCACCTCGGTCGCGATGACGTCATTGAGGATGCCGATGACCCGGTTCTTGTCCAGACCGTAGGTGTCCGTCACCGGGCCCGCCGCCATCTTCCGGCGGGCGTCGTCGCGGATCCTGGTCACGTCCAGCACGAAGTCGTCGCTCATCGGTGCCCTCTCTGCTCTCCTCGGCTTGGGCGAGTGGTTCCCCGCCGGGGCCCGGAGGGGAGCGGGCGGAGCGGGAAGATGACTGGATCGCCGCACAGCGCCAGCCGATCGGCGGTATCCGGCGCCGGTGCGGCGTCAGACGCGTCTGGCGGCCGGGTTCACGCGGCGTGCACGGTGATGTCGTCGTAGGACTCCAGACGGGTCCAGCGGGGCGCGGCGCGCCGTCCCGCGGTCAGCCGGTCGGCCGCCGGGAGCGGGCCCAGGTCCAGGGCGGTGAGGCGGGCGATGTCGGCGACCGGCACCTGGAAGGTGCGGAACGCCCCGAGCGGGGGCGGGTCTCCGGCCCGTGCGGCCTCCGCCATGACCCGGGCGGCGGCGTCCCGGCTGAGGTCGGGGCTCTGGTCGAGCACATAGGCGGTGGACGCCAGCTCCCCGTCCTGCATGAACGCGGCGACCTTCCAGAACCGGAGCGGCACCTGGATGCCCCGGTAGGGCGGATCGGAGTTCTCGAGCACGGGCCCGGTGAACACCGTCAGCTTCCTGTCGAACTCCTCGGCGTGGTCCAGCAGGAAGTTCTCCAGCCCCTGCCAGAGCTGTTTGCCCTGGTTGAAGACGTTCATCTGGGGAGCGGCGTTGGTGTAGTGGAAGGTGTCGTCGTTCGCCATGACCGCGTTCGGACCCCATACGGGATCGAGACGGCGGACCAGATGTCCCTTGTCCAGCGGGTTGTCCTGGTAGACGGGGTGCCCGGCCTGCTGGGACTCGGGCACACGGGGGTCGAAGCGCCAATCGTCCTCGCGCTCCACGGCGACGAGGTGCGCGCCGTCGATCGTGACGGCCGTCGCCGCGGCCAGTCGGCGGTCCGGGCGGAAGACGACGCTGAAGTTGGTGTAGGGCAGGACGGTCGTCCCGGTATCGGGGCCGGTCGGCCGGGGCAGCGGCAGGGAGGGTCCCAGGAAGTGTTCGTCGTAGCCCTTGCGGTCCACCAGGGACATCGGGCTCGCGGTCGCGGCGTTCTGCGGGGGATCGGGGGGAGTGGCCATGCCGTTGTCGGTACCGTGCCGTCCGATCACATAATCGGACCGGACCTCCCATCCCGCCCGTATGGTCGAGCGGACTCGCCCCACAAGGTCACACCACGTACGACTTCGGCGCCGGCCAGGTGGGAAACCTGGCCGGCGCCGAGCGCTCGAGGGCGAAAGGGTCAGCCCGCGTGGCCGGGCTCCGGCACGTTCGTCCCCGCCGACAGGACCCGGTCCGGGCGGATCGGCAGGTTGCGGTGGCGGACGCCGGTGGCGTGCCACACCGCGTTGGAGATCGCCGCCGCGGCCCCCACGATGCCGACCTCACCGACGCCCTTGATGCCGACCGGGTCGTCCGGGTCGGGGTCGTCCACCCAGTCCGCCTCGACGACCGGCACATCGGCGTTGGCGGCGAAGTGATAGCCCGCGAGGTCGGGGGAGACGAGGCCGCCCGAGGCCCGGTCCCTGACCGCCTCCTCGTGCAGCGCCATGGAAATGCCCCAGATCATTCCGCCGACGAGCTGGTTGCGCGCGGTCAGCGGGTTGACGATCCGGCCCGCCGCGAAGATGCCGAGCATCCGCCGCACCCGGACCTCTCCGCTGGTGACGTCCACGGCCACCTCGGCGAACTGCGCGCCGAAGGAGTGCCGTTCCTTACTAGCCAGGGCGCCGATCGCCTCGGTGGTGTCGGACCGTGCGGTGATCCCCTCGGGCGGGATGTCGCCGCCCAGGGCCAGCCGCTCGCGCAGCTCGCTCACCGCGATCGCCACGGCCCACGCCCAGGAGCGCGTGCCCATCGAGCCACCGGCGAGCATCGCCGGGCCGAGGTCGCTGTCCGCCATGACCACCCGGACCCGCTCCGGATCCACCCCCAGCGCGTCCGCGGCGACCAGGTTGATGGCGGTCCGGGCACCGGTGCCGATGTCCGCCGCGTTGATGCGCACCGTGAAGGTGCCGTCCGCCTCCGCCGTCACGGCCGCCGTGGACGGTCCGGCGCCGGAGTGGAAGCTGGCCGCCGCCATACCGGTCCCGAGCAGCCAGCGCCCCTCGCGGCGCACCCCCGGACGGGGATCCCGGTCGGCCCAGCCGAACCTGCGGGAGCCCTCCTCGTAGCAGGCGACCAGATTGCGGCTGCTGAACGGCAGGCCCGAGACCGGGCCCCGGTCGGGCTCATTGCGGACGCGCAGCTCGATCGGGTCGATGCCGGTCTTCTCGGCGAGCTCGTCCATGGCGCACTCCAGCGCGAACGAGCCGGGTGCCTCGCCGGGCGCGCGCATGAAGGTCGGGCTCGGCACATCGAGCCGTACGACGCGGTCGCTGGTGTAGTGCGCGTCGGCGTCGTACATCACGCGGCCCACCGTGGCGCTCCGCTCGATGAACTCATGGATGGTCGAGGTGACGCACTCGGACCGGTGGTCGAGCACCCGCAGCCGCCCCGACTCATCGGCGCCGAGCCTGACCCGCTGCGCGGTGGGGCTGCGGTAGCCGATCGTCGAGAACATCTGGCGGCGGGTCATGACGACGCGCACCGGGCGATGGAGGACGGTGGCGGCCATGGCGGCGGCCACCTGGTGCGGGCGGGTGGTCTTGGAACCGAAACCGCCGCCGACGTGCTCGGACCGCACCCGCACCGACTCCGGGTCGAGGGAGAAGATCTGCGCGAGCTCGGCGGCCACCATCGTGCTGCCCTGGTTGGAGTCGAAGACCTCGAGCCGGCCGCCGTCCCAGTGGGCCGTCGCCGCGTGCGGCTCCATGGGGTTGTGGTGCTCTTCCGGGGTGGTGTACTCGGAGTCCACCACGAACGTGGACGCGGCGAGCTCGGCCTCGACATCGCCCTTCGACGCCACCGCCGGCCCGAAGGGCGAGTCCGGAGGGGTGTACATGTCCGGGTGTCCGGAGGTGAAGCCGATGTCGTGCGGCTCCTGGTCGTACCGGACGACCAGCGCTTCCGCGGCCTCCCTGGCCTGCTCGGGCCGCTCGGCGAGGACCAGCGCCACCGGCCAGCCCATGAAGGGGACGCGGTCGCTCTGGAAGACCCCGAGGATCGGATCGGGCTTCCCGATCATGCCCATGTAGTCCAGGTTGACCCGCGGGGCGTTCTCATGGTCGATGACCGCGAGGACACCGGGCATGGCGAGGACCGGCTCGGACTCGACCGCGCTGACGCGGCCGCGGGCCACGGTGGACAGCACCATCCAGCCGTGGGCCAGGTCGGGCAGGGGGATGTCGCCCGCGTAGCGGGCCGCTCCGGTGACCTTCTCCCGGCCCTCCACGCGGGTGCGCGCGGTGCCGAAGGCGCCCGTCGTCGTGGTGGTTCCGGTCGTCGTGGTCATCGGGCGGCCTCCTCGGTGAGTTCGGTCAGCAGGGCCACGACGAGATTGCGCATCAGCGGCACCTTGTATCCGTTGTGGGGCAGTGCCTCGGCGGCGGCCAGCTCCGCGTCCGCGGCGGCGGCGAACGCCTCGGCGGTCGCCGGGCCCCCGGTCAGCGCCCGCTCGGCCGCCAGGGCCCGCCACGGCCGGGACGCGACCGCCCCGAAGGCGAGGCGGACCTCCTGGACCACCCCGTCCCGGACGTCGAGGGCGGCGGCGATCGAGCCGATCGCGAAGGCGTAGGACGCGCGCTCGCGGACCTTGCGGTAGCGGGAGTGGGCGGCCACCGGGGCCGGCGGCAGGGTGATGCCGGTGATCAGCGCGCCGGACGGCAGCGCGGTCTCCAGGTGCGGGGTGTCGCCCACGGGCAGATAGAAGTCCGCGAGCGGCAACTCGCCCGGCCCGTCGGCGGTTTCGTACCGTACGACGGCGTCGAAGGCGGCGAGCGCGACCCCCATGTCCGAGGGGTGGGTGGCCACGCAGTGCGCGGAGGCGCCGAGGATCGCGTGGTTGTGGTGCTCGCCCTCGATGGCCGGGCAGCCGCTGCCGGGGAGGCGCTTGTTGCAGGGCCCGGCCACATCGGTGAAGTAGCCGCAGCGGGTGCGCTGGAGGAGGTTGCCGCCGACGGTGGCCATGTTGCGCAGCTGCCCGGACGCGCCGGCCAGGACGGCCTGGGTGAGGGCCGGGTAGCGGCGCCGCACCTCGGGGTGGGCGGCGAGATCGCTGTTGGTGACGGTGGCCCCGATGCGCAAGGCCCCGTCCGGCGTCACCTCGACGTGGTCCAGGGGCAGCTCTCGTACGTCGACCAGGCGTCCCGGCCGCTCGACGCCGGTCTTCATCAGATCGACCAGATTGGTGCCGCCGCCGAGGTAACGCGCGTCGGGGTCGGCGCCGAGCACGGAGACCGCCTCGGAGACCTCGAGGACCCGCTGGTAGCCGAACTCCTTCATGCGAGGGCCTCCTCGGTCCCGGCCGTGCGCGCCTCGGCCGCCCGCGCGACCGCCTGGACGATCGACACATAGGCGCCGCAGCGGCACAGGTTGCCGCTCATCCGCTCCCGGATCTCGTCCGGGCTCAGGGGCGGGGGTCCCGCTTCGGGGCGGACGTCGGCGGTGGCGGCGCTCGGCCAGCCCGCCGCGTGCTCCTCGAGCACGGCCAGGGCGGAGCAGATCTGCCCCGGGGTGCAGTAACCGCACTGGTAGCCGTCGAGGTCGAGGAAGGCCTGCTGCACCGGGTGCAGCTCGTCGCCCTCGGCCACGCCCTCGATCGTGGTGACCTCACGGCCCTCGGCCGCCACCGCGAGCTGGAGACAGGAGACGGCCCGGCGGCCGTCGATCAGCACCGTGCACGCACCGCACTGGCCCTGGTCGCAGCCCTTCTTGGTGCCGGTGAGGTCGAGCTGCTCCCGCAGGGCGTCGAGCAGGGTGGTGCGGTGGTCGACGGGCAGCGTGTGTTTCTCGCCGTTGATGGTCAGCGTGATGACGCTGGACGTCGATGGGGCCATGATCAGCCTTCTTTCGCGGGTGTGGGGCGCGTTGAAGTCGTCCGATGGAGGGGCCCGGGGCCTAGGGAGGGAGTCCCGAGGATATGAGATGCGGGACAATGCCGGTCGGCGCTCGGTTTCGGCCATCCACACTGGCCGGTTCAGCCGGTAAGGTGGACCTAAGCGGACAAGTGTCCGCCGTGCATGAAACTTAGCGGACAGCTGTCCGGTGAGCAAGGTCGGCGCTACGGCGGGCCCGGAGGAGGGCGAGTGCGGGCAGAGAGGGACGCGCGTCTGCGCTCGGACGCGGCCGCGAACCGCGAGCGCATCCTGGAAGTGGCGCTGGCGGAGCTGACGCGCTCGGCGGACGTCCCGCTGAGCACCATCGCGAAGAAGGCGGGCGTCGGGCAGGGCACGCTGTACCGCAACTTCCCCAGCCGCGAGGCCCTCGTTCTGGAGATCTACCGCCATGAGATGCGGCAGGTGGCCGACACCGCGGCCGAGCTGCTGCGCACGCGTGCGCCGGACCAGGCGCTGCGGGAGTGGATGGGTCACCTCGCCCGGTTCGCCATGGCCAAGGCCGGTCTCGCCGACGCGCTGCACAAGGCCATCAGCGCGTCCTGCGGCCAGGAGAAACCGGGGCACGGCCAGATGACCGAGGCCGTGGCGATCCTGCTGCGGGCCAACGAGGAGGTCGGCACCATCCGCCCGGGCGTCACCACCGACGACTTCCTGCTCGCCATCGCCGGCCTGTGGCAGATCGGCCCCGACGCGAACGGGCAGGCACGTGCCCGACGGCTGCTGGACCTCGTCATGGACGGGCTGCGCACGGGTGCGCCCGGGGCGGCCGGGCCGGGGGCGGCGGCCGGCGGGGCGAGCTGAGCCCGGCCGGGCTCAGCTCGCGGATCAGCCCGAGACCGGGAGCGCGGTACGCGGCCGGGGCGGGAACCCGGCGGCGCGGTAGCACGCGTCGATCAGGGACATGGTGGTCAGCGCGTCCTCGGCGTCCAGCGGAAGCGGTGTGCCGTGCCGCAAGTGCGCGGCGTACGCGTCCAGTTGGTAGGTGTACGAGGACCGCTTGCCCAGCTCCTCGGTCCGCTCACCCGCGGGCGTACGCACCACGACCCGGTCGTCCAGATGGGGCTGGACGAAGTTCATGGCCGTCGCCTCACCCCGCGAGCCGACCACCCTGAAGCTCATCCGCCATTCCTCATGTGCCATATGGCAGCGGGCGGATCCGGTGGCACCGCCGGGGAAGGCCAGGTCCGCGTCCAGCCACTCGTCCACGTTCGGTGCGCCGTGCCGGGCGCCGCCCCGGGCGGTGACCAGGCGCGGGGGACCACCGGCAAAGGGGGCCAGCATGGCTTGCGCGTGCAGGCTGTAGCAGCCCAGGTCCATCAGGGCGCCCCCGGCCAGGGGCAGGGACCAGCGGGGGTCGGACCCGGGCGGGGCGGGCATGGTCATCGTCGTCTCGACATGCCGCAGCTCCCCGAGCTCCCCGGAGCCGAGCAGTTCGTGGAGGCGGCGGGTGACGGGGTGGAAGAGGTAGTGGAAGCCCTCCATGAAGACGGTTCCCGCCTTGGCGGCGGCGTCGCGCACCTCGGTGGCCTCCTCGGCGTTGCTCGCCGAGGGCTTCTCGGTCAGCACATGCTTGCCCGCGGCGAGGGCCGCGAGGTTCCACGGCCCGTGCAGGCTGTTGGCCAGGGGGTTGTAGACGACCTCCACCTCGGGATCGGCGATCACCTCGGCGTAGGTGTCCAGGACGCGTTCGACGCCGTGCTCGGCGGCGAACGCATCGGCCCGGCCACGGGAGCGGGCGGCCACGGCGACGAGGCGGTGGCCGCCCGCGCGGGCGGGGCCGACGAGGGAGAACTCGGAGATCCGGGCGGCGCCCAGGACCCCGATGCGCAGCGGCTCGGCTGTCGTCATGCCTTGCGTACCTCTTCCATGGTCACGGGGCGGTGTTCGCGCAACGACAGGGTGCAGGCCTCGGCGATCCAGCCGGCCTCGACGGCGTCGGCGACGGTGCAGGGGGAGGGCCGCAGCCCCGCCGCGACCTCGGTGAAGGCGGTGAGCTCGGCCCGGTAGGCGGCGGCGAAGCGGTCCATGAAGAAGTGGTGCGGTGTGCCGCCGGGGAAGGTGGCGCCCGGTTCGGCGGAGCGCAGCGGCAGCCTGTCCTCCAGGCCCGCGGCCACGCTGTCCGTCATGCCGTGGAGCTCCAGGCGGGCGTCGTAACCGCGGGGGTTGTGGCGGGTGTTGGAGACCACGGCGAGGGTGCCGTCGTCCAGGGTGAGGAGGGCGGAGGCGGTGTCCACGTCTCCGGCGGCCGCGATGTACTCGGCGCCGCGGTTGGCGCCGGTCGCGTAGACCTCGGCGACCTCGCGGCCGGTGATCCAGCGGACGGTGTCGAAGTCGTGCACGGCACAGTCGCGGAAGATGCCGCCGGAGACGGCCACGTAGGCGGCCGGGGGCGGCTCGGGGTCCAAGGTGGTGGACCGCACGGTGTGCAACGGCCCGAGCTCACCGCTGACCACGGCCGCCCGCGCGGCCGCGTAACCGGGGTCGAAGCGGCGGTTGTAGCCGATCTGGACCTCCACCCCACCACCCTCCACCGCGCGGAGGACATCGAGGCTCTCCTCGATCGTGCGCGCCACGGGCTTCTCGCAGAAGACCGGTACGCCCGCCCGCACGGCGGCGAGGATGAGTTCGGGGTGGGCGTCGGTGGCCGCGGCGATCACGACGCCGTCCACTCCGGCCGCGAGCACGGCCTCCGGCGAGTCGACCGCGTGGGCGCCGAAGCGCTCGGCGGCGGCGGTGGCGGCCGCGGCGACCGGGTCGGTGACCACGAGCGAGTCCACCGCGTCGAGCGTGGACAGGGTCTCGGTGTGGAAGGCGCCGATCCGGCCCAGGCCCATGATGCCGATACGCATGGGGAGTCGTTCCCTTTCTGAAGGTGGCGGTTCTGGCGGCGCGGCGGGTCAGCCGAGTCCGCCGAGGACGTTCTGGTCCCAGTCGATGACCGAGCCGGTGACGACGCCGCTGCGGTCGGAGAGGAGGAGGACGACGAAATCGGCGATCTCGTCCACCTGGCCCAGCTTGCCCATCGGCTGGGCGCGGGCCGCCTCCTCGCGCCAGTCGTCGCCCGCGCCGTGGAAGGCGCGCTGGATGGCGTCCTCGCCCTCGGTGTCGGTCCAGCCCAGGTTGAGGCCGTTGACGCGGACGCGATCCCAGCGGTGGGCGTGGGCGGCGTTGCGGGTCAGGCCCGCGAGCCCGGCCTTCGCGGCGGCGTACGGCGCCAGGAACGGATATCCGCCGTGTGCGCAGTTGGAGATGATGTTGACGATGGTGCCCGGGGCCTTCCGGGCGACCATGTCGGCCACGGCGGCCTGCATGGCGAAGAACGGGGCGCGCAGATTGATCGCGACATGTGCGTCGAAGAGCTCGGGCGTGGTGTCCAGCAGCGTGCCGCGCGAGGTGAGCCCGGCGGAGTTGACCAGGCAGTCGATCCTGCCGTGGGCCGCCACCACCTGCTCCACGCCGCCGCGTGCCTGCACGGGATCGGCCAGGTCGGCGCGGAGGAAGGAGGCCGCGAGTCCCTGCGTGGCGAGCTCCCCGGCCAGCGACTCACCGGCGTCGGGTCGGCGTCCGGTGAACGCCACCGTGGCCCCCGCGCGGGCGGCGGCGCGGACGATGCCCGCGCCGATTCCCCGGCTGCCCCCGTTGACCAGGACGATCTTGTCCTGCAACAGGCCCATCAGCGGTCCGTCTCCCTCAGCTCTGGCGGTCTCAGCACTGGCGGTCTCATCTCCGGCGGTCCTATCTCCGGCGGTCTCAGCTCTGGCGGCGCTCGGCGCCGGCCCGCAGTTCGGTACGCAGGGTGTCCGGGGTCCAGTCCCCCTCCAGGGCGCGCCGGAGGGTGTCGGCCTGGGAGTCCGGGGCGAGGCCGCCGACCGGCGGGTCGAGATCGAGATTGGTGGGGAACGGATAGCCCTCGGCGCAGGCCGCGACCACGTTGTGCAGCCAGTCCTCGGTGGCGCCTTCGGCCTTGCGCCGCCGCAGTACGGGGAAGACCGCGTTGGCCACCGCCTCGCGGTCGACGGTCTCCATGGCGCGGCCGAACGCGGAGGAGATCTGGAGCAGGTTGGCCATCCGCCGGATGTCCGCCGAGCGATTGTGCCCGGCGGCGTGGAAGAGCGCGGGGTTGAAGAAGACCGCGTCGCCCGCCTCCAGCGGCAGCTGTACGTGGTGCTCGGCGAAGTAGGCCATGAACTCCGGGCGGCGCCAGGCCAGATAGCCGGGCTCGTACGCCTGCGAGTACGGCAGATAGAGCGTCGGGCCGGACTCGACCGGCATGGCGCAGTGCGCGACCGCGCCTTGCAGGGTCAGCACGGGGGAGAGCCGGTGGACATGGGCGGGATAGGCCGCGGCCCGCGCCTCGGAGAGGAAACCGAGGTGGTAGTCGCGGTGCACGCTCTGGGCCGCGCCGCCCGGGTTGACCTGGTTGATCTGTGAGGTGATCTGGTAGCCGGGGCCGAGCCAGGCGGTGGCCACGAGGGCGATGAGGTCGTTGGCGTAGTAGTCGGCGAAGACCTCCGGCGCGCTCAGGGCCAGCTTCTCCAGCGCGTTCCACACCCGGTCGTTGGCACCGGGCTTGGCGAAGTGGTCACCGCGGTCGGCGCCCGCCGCCCGCTCCCGCTCGATCAGCGCCGTGAACGCCTCGGTGGCCCGGTCCAGGACCGACGCGTCGGGGAAGGCGCCCTTGAACACCACGATGCCGGGGCCGTCCAGCAGGGCGTGGACCAGTTCCGCCTGCGCCTCCCGGCGGCCGGAAGCCGTGGCGGCCCGGGCCCGCAGGCGGTCGCCGTCGTAGACGGGAACGTGTTGCTCCACGGCGTCGGCGCCGGGGTGGTCGGCGGGGTCGGTGGTCCGCTCCACCAGGGTGCGGAAGGCATCGAGGGAGCAGTCGGCCTCGCTGAGCCAGACATGAGACCTCGGAGCGATGAGGGGCATTGCTGTCCGGTCCTTCCCGTGGGCTGCGGCTTTCTGTCAGTGTTGTGATCGGCCGAGCATCGGGCAATCCTCAGCAGCCCATCAAAAACCCCTCAGGAGGCGTGCCGATGGCCCATCCGTATCCCATCCGGGAGATCGCCCGGCAGGCCGGTCTGAGCGAGGCCACCGTCGACCGGGTGCTGAACAACCGGGGCGGGGTGCGCGAGAGCACCACCCGGGAGGTCCATCAGGCGATCAAGGACCTGGACCGGCAGCGCACCCAGGTCCGCATCGGGGGCCGCACCTTCATGATCGATATCGTGATGCAGGCCCCTGAGCGCTTCTCCTCGGCGGTCCGCGCGGCCCTGGAGGCGGAGCTGCCCTCGCTGCGCCCGGCGGTGATGCGGTCGCGCTTCCACTTCCGCGAGACCGGTCCGGTGGCGGAGCTGATCGCCGTGCTGGACCGCGTCGCCCAGCGCGGCGGCTGCCAGGGCATCGTCCTGAAGGCGCCCGACATCCCGGAGGTCACGGCGGCCGTCGGCCGCCTGACGGCGGTGGGCATACCGGTCGTGACCCTGGTGACCGATCTCCCGAGCAGCGCCCGCCGGTCCTACGTCGGCATCGACAACCGCGCCGCCGGAGCCACCGCCGCGTACCTCATGGGCCAGTGGCTCGGCGACCGCCCCGGCAATGTGCTCACGACCATCAGCCGGGGCTCCTTCCGCGGTGAGGAGGAACGCGAGATGGGCTTCCGCGGCGCCCTGCGCAACGCACACCCCGGGCGCACGCTCGTCGAGGTCACCGACAGCGACGGCCTGGACGCCACCCAGCGCGAACTGGTCCTGCGGGCGCTGCGGCGCGACCCGGACATCCGGGCGGTCTACTCGATCGGCGGCGGCAACGCCGCCACGATCCAGGCCTTCGAGGAGCTCGGCCGCGGCTACGAGGTGTTCATCGCCCACGACCTCGACCACGACAACACCCGGCTGCTGCGCGAGCGCCGGCTGTCCGCGGTGCTCCACCACGACCTGCGCCAGGACATGCGCCGCGCCTGCCAGATCATCATGCGGGCGCACGGAGCCCTCCCCGACGACGGCCCCTCCCTGCCCTCGCCCATCCAGGTCGTCACGCCGTACAACATGCCGCCCGACGTGGTCTGAGACGCCTGGTCGCGGCCCCCGCCCGGCACCCTCCGGCCCATTGGCGAGATCCCGTTGAACCATGTCACTCATGCCACTGGGAGCCGTTTCCGCCCTCTCATAGCGTCGGAACAGGGCCAGACGGACTGGCCATCACCGCATGTGAGGGAACAATCTCATGCTCGCCCAGATCGTCCTGTTCGACGGCTTCGACCTCCTCGATGTGCTCGCCCCCTTCGAAGTGCTGCACGCCGGTGGCATGGCTTCCGGAGGCGCGCTGCGCGCGGAGCTGGTGTCCGCCGAGGGGCCGCGTGAGGTGGTGAGCGGTGTCGGCGGCGTACCGCTGCGCGCCACGGCCGCCCTGGAGCCCGCGAGGGCGGATCTGGTGGTGGTCCCCGGTGCCGCCGGCCGCGTTGGAGAGCCCGGCGAGGTCCCCGGCCACGACGCGGACGCCGCCCCGGACGCGGGCGAGTGGCGGGAGGACGAGTTCATCCCCGTCCTGCTGGGCCGCACCCTGAACACCGACCTGCCGGGGCTGCTGAAGGCCGCCATGGACCGCCCGGAGACGACCGTCGCCACGGTGTGCGGCGGCTCGCTCGTGCTGGCCATGGCCGGTCTGCTGGAGGGCCGCTACGCCACCACCCACCACATGGGCCTGGACAAGCTGGACGCCACCGGCGTCAACGCGGTCAGGGCCCGCGTCGTCGACGACGGCGACCTCGTCACCGGCGCCGGTGTCACCTCCGGGCTCGATCTGGGCCTGTACCTGCTGGAGCGCGAACTGGGGCCGCGGATCGCCCACGCCGTCGAGGAACTGTTCGCCTACGAGCGCCGTGGCACCCCCTGGCGCCACCACGGGAGGCCGCCCGTCGCCCTGTGACCACACCGCCCCGCCGCCATCCGCCCCAACCCAACCCAATTCAACCCAAACTCCACCCAACCCAAACCAACCCAACCCAACTCAACCCAACCGTAAGGGAGGGCTGACCCGCGCGGCGAAGAGCGCCGTCCGGCTCAGACGAACTGCTGGACCACCAGCACCGTCGCGCTCGCCACCGCCAGCACCATGGCCACGGCCCTGGTGCGCCGCATGTCCAGCCGGCTCGACAGCGGGCGGGCCAGCAGCACCCCGATCGCCGCGGCCGGGGCCAGCAGGGCGGTGTGCCACAGGCTGTACGAGTGCACCGCCCCCGTCGCCGCCAGGGTGGCCAGGCTCATCACCGAACCGGCCAGGAAGAATCCGCTCATCGTGGCGCGCAGCCGCGGTCCGCTCAGCCGCTGCCAGACCATGGCCATCGGCGGCCCTCCGATGGCGGTCGCCGTGCCCATCAGCCCCGACATCAGACCGGCCAGCAGCACCGACCGCCGCCGCGGCGCGGGCACGAAGCCGCGCAGGCTCACCGCCACGCCCGCGAGGACGACCGCGGCCACCAGGAGGGCGAGGTACCGGGCGGGCAGCACGGCCACCAGCGCCGCGCCGCCCAGCACCCCCGGCACCCGGCCGACCAGCGCCCACCCCGCGCCCCGCAGGTCCAGGTGGCCGCCCTCCAGCACCAGCACCGTGGCCGTGACCCCGGTGGCGAGCAGCAGGACCGCCACCGGGGTGAGCGACGGGTCGAATATCGCGATCACCGGGGCGGCCAGCAGGCCGAGCCCGAAGCCGATGGCGACCTGGAGCAGCGCCCCGACCGCCACGGTGATGAAGAGCAGGGTGAACTCCGGCGAGCTCATGCTTCCATCGGCCCGGCGTCCAGCGGGAAGTGGCACAGGCCCGCATGCGGCTCCCGCCCGGTGTCCGCCGTGCCGTCGCGGATCACGACAGGCGGAGCGAGCTCGGCACACCGGGCCTCGCTCTTCCAGCAGCGGGTGCGGAACCGGCAGCCCGACGGGATGTCGTACGGGGACGGGACCTCCCCGCGCAGCTGAATCTCGTCGCCCTGGGCCTGTTCGGAGACGTCGAGGGTGGGCGCGGCGGACATCAGGGCGGCGGTGTAGGGGTGCACGGGTCGGTCGAAGACGTCCTCGGTGGGGCCGTGCTCGATGACCTTGCCCAGGTACATCACCGTCACCCGGTCGGAGACATGCCTGACCACGGACAGGTCATGGGAGATGAAGACGTAGGAGACACCGAGCCGCTCCCGCAACTCGGAGAGCACATTGAGCACCTGGGCCTGCACCGACAGGTCGAGTGCGGACACCGGCTCGTCGCACACGATGAGATCGGGATCGAGCGCCAGCGCGCGGGCGATGCCGATGCGCTGCCGCTGCCCGCCGGAGAACTCGTTGGGGTAGCGGTGGGCGTCGCTCTCCCGCAGCCCGACGAGGGACAGCAGCTCACGGACCCGCCGCTCCCGTGCCTGTGCCGTGGGCACGATGTCGCGGTGGGTGCGCCACGGCTCGCCGATGAGGTCGGCCGCGGACATCCGGGCGTTGAGCGAGGCGAAGGGGTCCTGGAAGACCATCTGCACCCGGCGCCGCCAGGCCAGCAGCTCCTTGCCCCTGAGGGTGAACGGATCGGTGCCCTCGAAGCGCACGGTGCCCGAGTCCGGCCGCTCAAGACCGAGCACCACTCTGGCCAGGGTCGACTTACCGCATCCGGACTCGCCCACCAGCCCGAGCGTCTGCCCGCGCTCCACCCGCACATCGACGCCGTCGAGCGCGGTCAGCCGCCGGCGGCCGTGGCCGAACCACTTGGTCACGCCGCGGACTTCGAGCAGTGGCGGGGGAGCGGCGGAGCCATCGGCCCGCGGGTCGGCGGCGGTGGCGTCGGTGAGGGGCGTCTCAGGCACGGTCGAGCTCCTCGGAGAAGTGGCAGGCGGCCGAACGCGAGGCCCCGACGGACATCGGACGGGGGCGCTCCTGGGCGCAGCGCTCCTGGGCCAGTGGACATCTGGCCTGGAAGACACAGCCGGACGGGACCGCGCTGAGCTCGGGCGGGCTCCCCGGTACGGCGGGCAGCGGGCGGCCCCTGACGGCGTGTTCGGGGACCGAGTCGAGCAGGCCCTTGGTGTAGGGGTGACGGGGGCGGGAGAACACCTCCGCCACCGGGCCGGTCTCCACCACATTGCCCGCGTACATCACCACGACATCGTCCGCGCGCTGGGCCACCACCGCCAGATCGTGGGTGATCAGCACCAGCGCCATGTCCCGCTCGGTTTGCAGATCCCGCAGCAGCCGCATGATCTGCGCCTGCACGGTGACATCGAGCGCGGTCGTGGGCTCGTCGGCGATGAGCACATCGGGGTCCAGCGCGACGGCCATCGCGATCAGCAGCCGCTGGCGCATACCGCCGGAGAACTGGTGCGGATACGCGCGGGCCCGCAGCCGGGGCTCGGGGATACCGACCCGGGTCATCAGCTCGACCGCCTGCTCCCGGGCGGCGCGGCGCGACATCCCGCGGTGGATGCGGAACGGCTCGGCGAGCTGCCTGCCGACCGGCTGTACGGGGTTGAGCGCGGTCAGCGCGTCCTGGAAGACGATCGACAGCACCGGACCTGCGAGCTTTCTGCGCCCCGCCCGGCCCAGCCGCAGCACATCGGTGCCGGAGACCTTCACGGATCCGCCCGTCACCTCGGCGGTCGGGTCGAGCAGCCCGACGATGGACAGTGCGGTCATCGACTTCCCGCAGCCGGACTCGCCCAGCAGCGCCAGCGTGCGCCCCTTGCGCACCTGGAAGCCGACGTCGTTCACCGCCCGGACGGTGCCGGAGGGGGTGCGCAAGTCGACACAGAGCCCCTCGACTTCGAGCGCGGGGCTGCCGGCCCCGGTGGGCGCGGGCAGGGTGGAGGACTTCACGCGATCATCTCCGAGGGAACAGCGGCCCGGTTGCCGCGCCGCTTCCTGGGCAACGTCAGACGCCAGCGCTGGGCCGGGTCGGTGGCCAGGCGGACCCAGGCGGCGAGCACCGTGGCCGACACCGTGGTGAGCACGATCGCGACGCCCGGCAGCACGGCGATCCACCACGCCGTCTGAAGGTACTGGCGCCCCTGCGCCACCATCAGTCCCCAGCTCACATCGGGGGGCTGGATGCCGATGCCGAGGAAGCTCAGGCTGGACTCGGTCAGCATGACGAAACAGAAGTCGAGCGTGGCCACGGTCAGCAGCGTGGGCAGCGCGATCGGCAGAATGTGCCCGTAGATGATGTTCCGGCTCGGTGTGCCGAAGGTCCGGGCCGCGTCCACGAACAGACGGCTCCTCAGCTCGGCCGACTCCGCGCGGGCGGTGCGCAGATAGACCGGGACGCGCGCGATGGCGAGGATCAGCACGATGTTCATCGCGCTGGGCGCGAAGACATACAGCACGACCACCGCGATCAGCAGGGACGGGAAGCTGAGGATGACATCGGCGACCCGCATCGCGACGTTCTCGCGCACGCCCCCGTGGTAACCGGCCCACAGCCCCAGTGCCGAGCCGATCAGCAGCGAGCACAGCACCGCGGGCACCGCCACGGACAGCGTCGTCCCCGCGGCGTCCACCAGCCGGGCCACCACGCTGCGGCCCAGCACATCGGTGCCGAGCAGCCCGTAGACGCCGTGGTCGAGGGAGGGCGGGCGCAGCGAGGCGCGCAGGTCCTGCCGTACGGCCCGGTCCCCGATGAACAGCCGGCCGAACAGCGCGACCAGGAACACCCCGGCGAGGATGACGGCCGCGACGGCCGCGGCCCGGTCCCGGCCGAGCAGCAGCCACCAGCGGGGCGGACGGGCGCGTGACGGGGCGGTCACCCCGGCGGGGCGGTCGGCGGGGTCGGTCATGGTGGCTCCTTCGCTCACGCCGGCACCGCCTGGCGCACTCGGGGGTCGATCAGGGCGTGGCAGACGTCCACGACGATGTTCAGCGCGAAGATCGTCACCGCCGTGAGCAGGACGGCGGCCTGCAACACCGCGAAGTCGCGCTGGAGAATCGAGTCGATCATGAGCTTGCCGATCCCGGGCCAGCCGAAGATCGTCTCCACCACCACCGCGCCGTTGACGAGACCGACGGTGAGATCCCCGGCCACGGTCAGCACGGGCGTGATGGAGTTGCGCAGCGCGTGTCCGAACACCACGCGCTTGGGGTCGGCTCCCTTGCTGCGTGCGACCTTCACATACGGCGCGGACAGCGCGCCGACCATGCTGCCGCGGACCACCTGCACCAGCACCCCGAACGGGCGGATCAGCAGAGTGGCGATGGGCAGTACCCAGATCTCCGGGCCGCCCAGGGTGCCGGAGGTCGGCAGCCAGTCCAGACCCACGCCGAAGACCAGCACCCCCACGATCGCGAACCAGAAGTCGGGGATGCTGGCCGCCGTCATCGACAGCAGACCGGCGATCCGGTCGATGGGCGAGTTGGGCCGGTACGCGGCGAGGCTTCCGACCAGCAGCGCCCCGAGGATCGCCAGGAGCATCGTCATCCCGGCCAGTTGGAGCGTGACGGGAAACGCCTTGAGCACCATGGAACCGGCCGACTCCCCGGTGCGCAGCGACGTCCCGAAGTCGAGCCGCGCGGCATTGGTGAGGTAGTCCCACAGCTGCACCGGGATGGAGTCGTCGAAGCCGTGGGCGGCGGAGAATTCGGCGCGTTGCTGTGGTGTGGCGCTCAGCGGGAGGTAGAGATCGACGGGGTTGCCGGTCAGCCGGGCCAGGCAGAACACGCCCAGCACCACGAACACCAGGGGTATCGCGCTGGAGATGACGCGATTGCGCAGGAAGGACGCCATCTCAGTGCCTCCCCTTCTTCGCGGGGCCGACCTCGGCCAGCCGCATCTCGTCCCCGGTGGCGGAGTCCGGCCGGTACCGCACCTTCGGCGACAGCCCCAGCAGCCCGCGCATATGGGCCAGATAGGCGTACTGCACGACCGTCTCGTTCTGGTACTCGAGCACTTCGGCGAACGCCTTCTCGCGTGCCTTGCCGGACAGCGCGTCCGCCGCGGCGATGCGCCGGTCGAGCTCCTTGGTGCCGAAGGTGGACTGCGGGCCGTCGCTCACCAGGTACTGACTGGTGGTGAACGCCGCGTCCCCGGCCTGGTTGCCGTGCATGATGAGCAGCGCCACCGGCCCGACGTCGCGGGGGAGCGGACGCAGTTGATACTGAAGGTGGGTGGCGGTGTCCGCCATGCGAATCCTCACGTTCAGCCCCACCCGTGCCATCTCGTACTGGAGGGCCTCGGCCACTTCCGAGATCCCGGCGAACATGCCGTTGCGCGCCACGAGGGTGATCTGCCGGTGCACCGGGACGCCGTCGGCGGCGGCCTGTTTCACCAGCGCGCGGGCGGCGGCCACCTGGTACGGGGCGGGGGCGAGGTCGTCGTTGTGGCCCACCACACCGGGTGGGACGAGTTGTGCGGCGGGCTTGGCCAGTCCGCCGAGGAGGGCGTCGATGATGCCCTTGCGGTCGACGGCCAAGCCGATCGCCTTGCGCACCCGGATGTCGTCGAGCGGCGCCTCGCGGCCGTCCAGACGCAGGGCGGTGGTCTCGTTGTTGGGGTAGGCCACGGTGTTGCCCTTGTCGGCGCTGGTGTGGTCCAGCGCCGTCGCGATATCGGCCTCGCCCTTGTCGATCATCGCGGCGCGGACGCTGGCGTCGCTGCGCCAGACGTACCGGGCCCGGGGGTAGGCGGGCGCCTTCCCCCAGTAGTCCTCGTTGCGGGCGAGTGAGATGGAGACGCCGGTCTGCCATGACGTGACGGCGTAGGGGCCGGTCCCGATCGGTATCCGCACCTTGGCCTTGGTGCTGGTGGTGTGCGGCACGATCTCGACGAAGCTGAGCCGCAGGGGGAGGATGGGGTCGGTCTTCTCGGTGGTGACGGTCAGCCGGGTGGGGCTGACCGCGCGTACCTTGAGCTTCTCGTCGCCGAAGACGTAGCCGTCCACGTTGCAGGCGAGATCGGAGTTGACGGCGCGGTCGATGGAGAAGGCGGCGTCCTTCGCCGTGAACGGCTGCCCGTTCTGGAAGGTCACACCGGGCCGGATATCGAAGGTCCATGTCGTGGGCTTCGTCTGCCGCCACCCGGTGGCCAGCAGCGGATCCAGCTTCCCCGAGGTGGGGTCGCGTTCCACCAGCGGCTCGGTGATGTTGGAGCGGACGACGACACCGGTCGCGGTCAGCGATGACTCGCAGGGCTCCAGCGTCGGGGGCTCCTGGGTGAGGACGACTCGCAGGGTGCGGCCGTCCGCGCTGCCGGCGTCCCCCGCGTCACTGTTCGCCACGGCGCACGCGCTGGTCAGCAGCAGCGTGCCGGTCGTGAGAAGGGCGAGAACTGTATGGGCCCGGCCCCGTTCCCGATGCGGGCCGGAGGGTACGGAGGACTTCATCGTCGGCGTATCTCCGAGGGTGCTGGCGGGTTGCCGCCCGAGAACGACAGTCGACATGGCCTGTCTACACTTACGTACCCGGTCTGCATTTGTGGACGCCGAAGCTAAACCGGAGGTGCCGGGGCGTCAAGAGATCTGACAACAGGCGCAGGTGAAACGGTCCTTGGTGGCCCCCTCCCGATCATTGACAGCCTCATGGAGCGCGTGCACAAATGAAGACAGCGCCTATATATGAGGATGGTGGTCATGGCGAGGACGGCTGCCCCCGGTGGTGACCGGGGGATGCGCATCATGCTCAACCACCGGATCCTGAGCAGGTTCGGCGAGCGGCTGAGGGCGCGGACCGGGAACCGGCACGAGTGGCTGGACGTCTGCGACTGGGACGCCGCGCGGATCGCCGATGCCATCGCCTCCGTCGATGTGTACGTGGGCTCACAGCTCAGCGAGGGCCACGCGCGCCGGGGTCGGCGCCTGCGCCTCGTCCATGTCGTCGGCGCGGGCTACGACGGCATCCCCCTGGAGGCGCTGGGGCCCGATGTGACCGTGGCGAACACCTTCCACCACGGCGCGTCGATCGCCGAACACGTCCTGATGTGCGTGCTGATGCTGTCCCGGCGGGTGCTCGCGGCCGACCGGGAGTTGCGGGCCGGGCGGTGGCGGAACGTGGCCGTCGATGCCACGCTCCCCTTCGGCGACACCCTGCGGGGCCGCCGTGTCGGGGTCATCGGCTTCGGTGAGACGGGCCGGGAGGTCGGCCGGCTGTGCCAGGCGGTCGGCCTGGGTGTACGGGCCGTGCGCCGCGATCCCTCGGCCCCGCTGCCGGACGGCCTGCGCCCCGACTGGGTGGGCGGCACGGACCGGCTCCCGGAACTGCTGGCGGACTCCGACGTCGTCGTGGTGACCGTTCCGCTGAGCCCCGCGACCCGCGGACTGATCGGCCCCGCCGAACTCGCCGCGATGGGCCCTCAGACCCTCCTCGTCAATGTCGCCCGTGGCCCGGTCGTACAGGAGGAGGCGCTGTACGAGGCGCTGTCGGCGGGCACCATCGCCGGGGCCGCCCTCGATGTGTGGTGGGCCGCCCCGCCCCACGCGCCGAGCCGGCTGCCGTTCCACACGCTGCCCAATGTGGTGATGACACCGCACAACTCGGGCCACACGGAAGAGACGTTCGCCGCCCGCGCCACGGAGATCGCGGCCAACATCAACCGCCTGGAGGCGGGGAGCCCGCTCGGCAATGTGGTGCGCGCGGGCCGGGTGCGGGCCGTGCGAAGTCGCCCTCGAGCCGCTGGGTGACGGTTCCCGGTGGGGACGGTTCTCAGACGGCGGGCACGGTGCCGCCGTCGATGACGTGCTCGGCGCCGACGATGGCGGAGGCCCGGTCGGAGACGAGGAAGGCGACGAGTTCGGCGACCTCTTCGGGCCGGTTGGGACGTCCGAGGGGGATGCCGCCGAGGGAGTCCATGAGCGACGCCAGAGCGGACTCCCGGTCACCGGTCCGCTCGGCGATGCGGTCGATGAGCGCGTCGGCCGCGCTGGTCTGGATGAACCCGGGGGACACCGTGTTCACCCGCACCCCGAGCGGTGCCACCTGGTTGGCCAGGCCCTTGCTGTAGGTGGTGAGCGCGGCCTTGGCGGCGGCGTAGGCCAGCGTGCCGTTCCACAGCGGCATCCGCCGCTGGATCGAGGAGACATGGACCACCGCGCCCCCGCCCCGTTCGATCATGCCCGGGATCAGGGCGCGGTCCAGGCGGACGGCGCCGAGCAGATTGTGGTTGAGCTCCTGCTGCCAGATCTCCTCGGACATCGTCTCGAAGCCACCGGCGGGCGCCGCCGAGCCGCCGAGCGTATGGACCAGGATGTCCGTGCCGCCCAGCCGCCGCCGCGCCTCCCGCGCGATGTGCTCCGCGCCTTCCGGGGTGGTCAGGTCGGCGCCGACGAAGTCGTCGTCGCGGACGTCCTCGGGCCGGGAGCGGGCGGTGACCAGCACGGTCGCACCGGCCGTCCGCAGCCGGGCCGCGATCGCCGCCCCGGTGCCCTTGGTGCCACCGGTGACGAGGGCGCGACGGCCGGAGAGGGAGTCATTGGGTGTGGGCAAGGCCGTCCGTTCCGGAGTGCGCACAGGGCACACCCCTTGTGACTGCTAAAATAGAAGCAAGTGACTTTCACATTAGCAGTAACTCGGGAGGGTGTCGCGATGGCAAGCCGGATCCGGCTGGAGGACCGTGAGTGCCCGCTGTCGACCACGGTTCAGCACGTGGGGGAGTGGTGGACGCTGCTGATCCTCCACGACGCCTTCGACGGCTATACGCGCTTCGACCAGTTCCAGCAGAGCCTGAACATCTCCACCAGCATGCTCACCACGCGGCTGAAGACCCTGGTGGCGGACGGCCTGCTGGAGCGGCGCCCCTACCAGACCAACCCGGTGCGCCATGAGTATGTGCTGACCGAGCGCGGCCGTTCGCTGCGGCCGGTGGTCGTCGCGCTGGCCGCCTGGGGCAATCAGCGCCTCGCGCCGGAGGAGCGCGCCATGATCCTGGTCGACGCCCGCACCGGCGAGGAGGCCGAACCCGTCGTGGTGGACGCGCGCACCGGCCGAAGCCTCGACGACAGCGAGACGTACGTGTTCACCGCGGGCCCGGCCGCGAGCGAGGCGATGCGCGCCCGCTACGTCGAACTCGAGCGGCGGCGAGCCGCGCCCGACACTTCCGCGTCCGAGTAGAGGAACAGGCTGGCTGGAAGGCGGCGATCGTGTCAGAAGAGCGTCAGGGCACCACACAGGACCAGGGCACCGCGCGGGGCCAGGATGGAACGGGGAGTCAGGACATCACGCGGGCCGAGTTGATGAGTCGGCCCACGCCGCTGGAGGCCGCGCCACGCCTGGCCCGCGCCATCGGGCTGGAGCCCGACGATCTGTGGATCAAGCGTGACGATCTGATCGGCCTCGGCGGCGGCGGCAACAAGGTCCGCAAGCTGGAGTGGACGGCCGGGGCCGCCCGCGACGAGGGCGCCACCACCCTGGTGACCAGCGGGGCCGCCCAGAGCAACCACGCCCGGCTGACGGCCGCGGCCGGGGCCCGGCTGGGCATGGACGTGGTCCTGGTCCTCGCCGGTGCGCCGACCGAGGGGATGACCGGCAACATCGCGCTCGACGGTCTCTTCGGCGCCCGCGTCGTATGGGCGGGCGAGGTGAGCGAGGCGGAACTCGCGGCGGCCGTGCAGGACGTGGCCCGCGACCTCCGCGAGCGGGGCGCCCGGCCCGCGGTGATCCCCTTCGGCGGCTCCAGTGTGCTGGGCGCCCGGGGCTATGCCGCGGCGGGGACCGAACTCCTCGTACAGGACCCGGACCTGACCACGGCGGTGGTGGCGGTCGGATCGGGCGGCACCATGGCCGGTCTCGTCCACACCCTCGGGGCAGAGCGGGTGCTGGGGGTGCACTGCGGAGCCGTCGCCGATCCCGGGCACACCGTCGGCCACCTGGTCGAGGAGCTGGCCGGACAGCCCGCGGCCACCTCCCTGCGGCTGTGCCTGGATCAAGTCGGGCCCGGCTACTCCGCGCTCACCGAACCGGTCATGGACGCCATCACCACGGCGGCCCGCACCGAAGGCATCGTCCTCGACCCCATCTACACCGGCCGCGCCCTGGCCGGTCTCATCGCGGCCGTCCGCCACGGCCAGGTGCGCCCCGGGCAGCGCACGGTCTTCGTGCACACCGGCGGACTCCCGGGCCTGTTCGGGCACGCCGAGACGCTGGAGCGGGCGCGTTCCGCCGTGGCCGACACCGCCGTACGGTGGCCCCGTGGCTGAGCGCCGCACCGGTACCACCCCGGTGTGCCCGAACGATCCGGGGTCACTCCGCGGGGGACTCCGCTCCCTCGGCGGCATCGGCGGTATCGGCGACATCGGCGGCATCGGCGCCCGCGTCGGCGCACATGGCGAGTCGGCCGGCCAGGGCGCGCACATGGTCGCGCAGGCCGTCCGGACGCTCGATCACGAACGGCAGGTCCAGCCAGGCGAGTACGGAGGGCACCCACTCCAGCCGCTCGGCCCGCAGCTCGACCCTCACCCATGCGCCACCCTCCCCCTCCCCGGAGCGGGCCGCTTCGACGGGAAGTTCCCGTACGGTGGCGAGCCCGGGCGGGAGCCGGTGGCGGACCTGCTCGGCCGTGCCCTGGACCCGTAGCGACACCTCGTGCAGATACGGCACCCCGGCCAGCCCGGACAGCACCCGCGCGGCCGGGTCGAACCCCTCGGGCACATCGAACGACCCCGGTAGCACCGACGCCGTCTCGATCCGGTCCAGCCGGAACGTGCGCACCTCGCCGCTGGCCGAGTCCGCCCCCGTCACATACCAGCGCCCGGAGTGCGCGACGACCCCGTACGGATGCACGGTGCGTTCGCTGCGCCGCCCCTTCCAGGCGGTGTAGCCGATGGCGACGGGCCGGCGGTCCCGCGCCGCTTCCGCGAGCATCAGCAGCACGCCGGTCTCCGGAACGGCCATGGGGCGGGCCGGGGCGGTGAAGTCGGCGGTCGCCAGCAGCGCGTCCAGCCGGCGGCCGAGCGCCTCGGGCAGCACCCGGCGCACCTTGGCGGCGGCGCTCTCCGCCGCCGCGACCGACGTGGTCACCAGCCCGGCCCGGCGGCCGGCGACCAGGCCGAGCAGCACGGCCAGCGCCTCCTCGTCGGTGAGCATCAGCGGCGGCATCCGATAGCCCGGCGCGAGCCGGTAGCCGCCGTAGCGACCGCGCACCGACCGGACCGGGACGTCCAGGTCGATCAGATGGCCGACATAGCGGCGGACGGTGCGCTCGTCCACGCCGAGCCGGTCGGCCAGATCGGCGACGGTACGGGTGCCACCGGCCTGGAGGATCTCCAGCAGGGCGAGCACCCGGGCGGTCGGTCGGTTCATACGGGCAAGTATCCCTGAATACCGGGCGGATCCTGCCCGGTATCCCTTCTAGCGTCTGAGCCATGGCGACCTACGTACTACTTCCCGGGTTCTGGCTCGGGGCCTGGGCCTGGCGCCCGGTGGCGGATGACCTGGGCGGCCGTGGACACGATGTCCACTCCCTCAGCCTGACCGGGATGGGCGAACGGGCGCATCTGGCCCGTCCCGACACCGACCTGGAGACCCACATCACCGATGTGCTCAACCTGATCCACTACGCGGATCTGCGCGATGTGGTGCTGGTCGGGCACAGCTATGCCGGTGCGGTGGTGATCCCGAGCGTGGCGGACCGGATGCCCGACCGGATCAGCCGCCTGGTGTTCATCGACAGCGGACCGCTGCCGGACGGGATGTCCCACCTGGAGTTCGCCCCGCCGGAGGAGCGGTCGCGCGACGCCGAGCGGGTCCGTACGGAGGGGGACGGCTGGCGGCTGCCGCCCCCGCCGTGGCGGCAGCTGGCCTCCGAGGTGCCCGGCCTGCCGGACGACACGCTCGAACGGCTGGTGCGCCTTTCGGCCCCGCAGCCGTGGGCCACCGCCACCACCCCGGTCCGGCTGGCCGGGGCATGGGAGAAGCTGCCACGGCTGCATGTGCTGTGCGGCTTCCCGGCGGCGGAGGTCCGGGCGCGGATCGGGGTCGTCCCGGCCTTCCGGCACATGGCGACCGAGAGCTCGGCGTACCGGGAGCTGCCCGGCTGGCACTGGCCGATGTTCGACCGGCCCGGCGAGCTGGCGGCGATCCTGCACGACGCGGCGGTCTGACGAGCTCCCTGGCCGTTGTTCGCCGATGGCACGGCCCGCTTCACGGCGGCCCGCTTCACGTCGGGCCGTGCCATCGGCCTTCCCGCTGTCATCGGTCCCCGCTGCCCTCGGCTTTCCCGGACCACAGGCGATCAGTTCCCGATGGGAGTGCTTGCGACTCTAGACAGGACTGAACATGTATGGCTAACTTCCGGACATGCCTAAACAGGTCCTCAAGCATCAGCGCATCGCCCGCGTCCTGGCCCGCGAGATCCACAGTGGCGCCCTGGAGCCGGGCAGCAGGCTGCCCGGCGAACACGCGCTCACCCGGCGCTTCGCGGTCAGCAGGGCCACCGTCCGCCAGGCGCTGGACGAGCTCAGCAAGCAAGGGCTGATCTCCACCCACGCGGGCGTCGGCTCGTTCGTCACCTTCGACGGCGGACTGCTGGACAACCGGCTGGGGTGGACCAGGGCGCTGGCCGACCAGGGAGCCCAGGTCACCACCGAGGTGCTCCGTCTCGAAGCGGTGCGCGATGCCCGGCTGGCCGGTGAACTCGGCATCGAGGGGGCCGAGTTCATGGCGCTCGACCGGTTGCGGGTGCTGCCGGAGGGCACTCCGGTCGCGCTGGAGCGCAGCCGGGTTCCGATGGTCCCGGCCCTGGCCGATGTCCCGCTCGGCGGGCTCCTCGACGGCTCGCTGACCAAGACCCTCGCCGCGGTCGGCATCCGGGCCACGCACGGGGACGAGTGGGCGTCCGTGCGCCAACTGGCCACCGAGGAGGCGAGTCTGCTCCGCCGCCAGGTGGGCGAGGTCTGGCTCAACACCCGCCGGGTCAGCCGCGGGGCCGATGGCCGGATCGTCGAGCAGGTGACCAGCCTCCTGGACCCCGCCCGCTTCCAGCTGCATCTCGGCTTCGGCGAGAGCCCCGACGAGACGGCCCTGGGCAGCGGCGATGAGGCATCCGCGAGGAAACAGCCCCGATGAGCCCTGGACCGTGCCCGCCCCAGCCCGACGTACCGCCTTCGCGCACCGAACAGGAAGTCCCGATGAACCACCAGCACGACCGCGCGCTCGGCGCCCTCTACGGCCTGGCGATGGGCGACGCCCTCGGTATGCCCACCCAGATCATGTCCCGGCGGTCCATCGTCGCCCGGTTCGGCACCGTCACCGATTTCGAACCCGGCCCGGAGGACAACCCGGTGAGCGCCGGAATGCCCGCCGGTTCGGTCACGGACGACACCGACCAGGCCGTCATCGTCGGCCGGCTGCTGACCGGGTCCGGCGGCCGGATCGATCCGCTGCGGCTCGCGCACGAGCTCCTGGAGTGGGAGCGCGCCATGAAGGCCAAGGGCTCCTTCGATCTGCTCGGCCCCTCCACCAAGGCCGCGCTGGAGGCCGTCTCCCGTGGCGTACCGCCGGAGGAGGCGGGCAAGGCCGGTGCCACCAACGGCGCGGCCATGCGGATCACCCCCGTCGGCGTCGCCTTCCCCGACACACCCCTGGAGCCCTTCCTCGACCGGGTCGCGGAGGCGTGCCAGGTCACCCATGACACCTCCATCGGCATCGCCTCCGCCGCCGCCGTGGCCGCCGCGGTGAGCCGTGGCATCGGCGGCGGAAACCTGGAGGACGCCTTCGGCGCGGCGATCACGGCGGCCGCGGCCGGTGCCGAGCGCGGCCACTGGGTCGCCGGGGCCGATATCGCCGCCCGCATCGGCTGGGCCGTGGAGCTGGTCCGCGGACTGCCCGAGCGGCAGGCCCTGGACCGCGTCTGCGACCTGGTCGGCACCAGCGTCGCCAGCCAGGAGTCGGTCCCCGCCGCCTTCGCCGTGCTGGCCCTCGCCGAGGGCGAGCCATGGCGGGCCTGCCTGCTGGCGGCCAACCTCGGCGGCGACTGCGACACCATCGGCGCGATAGCCGGCGCCATAGCCGGTGCCGTCAGCGGGGCCTCCGCCCTGCCCGACGACGCCCTCACCACCCTGCGCTCGGTCAACGACCTCGACCTGGAACCGCTGGCCAAGGCCCTGCTCACGCTCCGCGCCGACACGGCCGAATGACCCACACCCCCGCCCCCACATCCGCACCGGAGCGCCCCCGGACAGAAAGACAGGTACCACCATGGCGGCTTCAGAGAACGACCGCGTCGGCTCCGTTGAGACCAGAGGCATCGAGCCGGTTCCCGACGCCGAGCGCCACGGCCACGCGAGCCAGATGTTCTGGACCTGGTTCGCCGCGAACATCAGCATCCTCGGTCTGCCGCTCGGCGCGGCGCTGGTCAGCTTCCGCGGCCTGAACATCTGGCAGGCGGCCGTCGTGGCCATCCTCGGGTCCTTCGGCTCCTTCGCCCTGGTGGGCGCCCTCAGCATCGCCGGGAAGCGGGGCGGAGCGCCCGCCCTCACCCTCTCCCGCGCGGTGTTCGGGGTCCGTGGCAACGCGGGGCCCACGCTGGTCACCTGGATGAGCCGGCTCGGCTGGGAGACCATCAACACCACCACGGCCGCCTTCGCCCTTCTGGCCCTGCTCGACGCCGCCTTCGGCATCCGGCGGAACACCGTCCTCACGGTGGTGTGCCTGTTGGTCTTCATCGGCTGCACCCTGCTGATCAGCGGCCTGGGCCACGCCACCATCATGTGGATCAACAGGTGGGCCAGCTATGTCTTCGGTCTGCTCAACCTGGTGGTGATCGGCTTCCTCGCCACCACCGTGGACTGGGGCAAGGTCTTCCACACCCAGGTCGGCCCGGTGAGCTCGATGGTCGTGGGCGTCGGCATGATCGCCGCGGGTACCGGTATCGGCTGGGCCAACACCGGGGCCGACTACGCCCGTTACCTGCCCCGCCGGATTCCCGGCGGCAGGCTGGTGGCCGCTTCCGCCTTCGGCGCCGGTATCCCGCTGGTGGTGCTGATCTCGCTGGGCTCGCTCCTCGCGGCGGGTGAACCCGATCTGGCCTCGGCCTCCGACCCCGTCTCGGCCATCAACACGATGCTGCCGTCGTGGATGTCCATCCCGTATCTGATCGCCGCGTTCGGCGGACTGCTGCTCTCCAACCACCTGTCCGTCTACTCGGCCGGGCTCACCATGATCACCCTGGGGATACGGGTCCGGCGCACCCTCGCCGTCGGCCTGGACGTGGTCGTCACCTTCGCGGGCGGGATCTACTTCATCCTGATCGCCAAGGACTTCTACGGCCCGTTCATCACCTTCCTCACCCTCCTCGCCGTCCCCATCAACGCCTGGGTGGGTGTCTTCGCGGTCGACCTGATACTCCGCCGGTCCTACGACGGCGCGGCCCTGATGGACGTCGGCCGCTCCAGCCGCTACTGGTTCCGGGGCGGGGTCGCCTGGGCCGCGATGATCGCCTGGGCGGCGGCCATCGTGGTGGGCCTGCTGTTCACCGAGGCCAGCACCAGCGCCACCGACGTGTGGTTCTCCGGGCCGCTCGCCCACAGCTGGATCGGCTCCAACGGGCTGGGCTGGGTGGTGACCCTGGTGCTCGCGGCCGCCGTCTACGCCCTGCTGCGCCGGCTCGACGGCACCGTCCGCGAGGAGGCGTCCGCACAGCCGCCCCAGCAGCAGGTGCTGCCCGCCCCGGCCGCGCGGGAGCTCTCATGAGCGGCCACGACGGCGTCCCCGGCGCCTCCGGCGTGGCCACGGGCGGTCGGCTGGTCCTGCTCGGCAACGCCATCGTCGACCTGGTGATGCGGGTACCCGCACTGCCGGAACGCGGCGGCGACATCGTCTCCCAGGACACCACCCTCACCACGGGCGGCGGATTCAACGTCCTCACCGCCGCCCGCCGCCTGGGGCTGCCGGCCGTGTACGCGGGCGCCCATGGCACCGGGCCGTTCGGCGACCGGGTGCGGGCGGACCTCGCCCGGGAAGGCATCGAGGTGCCGCTGGACCCGGTCACGGAGGAGGACACCGGCTTCTGCGTGGCCTTCGTCGACGGCGGTGGCGAGCGCACCTTCGCCACCAGCCTCGGCGCCGAGGCCCGGCTGACGGAGGCTCATGCGACGGCCGTGCTCGCGGCGCTGCGCCCCGGCGACCTGGTGCAGATCTCCGGATACGGCCTCGCCTACCCGGTGAACGGCCCGGTCCTGGCCTCGCTCGTGGCACGGCTGCCGGAGCACACCCGGGTCTTCCTCGACCCGGGCCCGCTGGCCGACCAGATCCCGGAGGAGGTGCTGGAGCCCGTTCTGGCGCGCTGCGACTGGGTCAGCTGCAACCAGCGCGAGGGGCGGCTGCTGACCGGCCGCGACGACGCCCGGGAGGCCGCGGCGGCGCTCGCCGCCCGGCTGGGCCCGCGCACCGGTGTGCTGCTGCGGGCCGACGCGGACGGCTGCTGGCTGGTCCCGCCCGGCGGAGAGCCCGCGCATATCCCCGGCCGCCGGGTGACCGCGGTCGACAGCAACGGCGCGGGCGACGCCCATACGGGAGCGTTCCTGGCCCTCCTCGGCCACGGACTGGACCTGAGCAGCGCCGTACGGGGTGCCAACGCGGCGGCCGCCTTCGCGGTCACCCGCCACGGCCCCGCCACCGGGCCGACCGTCGGCGAGCTGCTGGCCCTCCTCGACGGCGAGCCGCTCGCGGAGCGGTTGTCCTCGGCGCTCGGGCGGTAGATCCGCGCCTGGGCCCGCCGCCGGCGGGCGGGCACCAGGTGAGTCCGAACCCCTGACGCGAGCACGCCTCACCCGGCGGCTTCGGACGCGTCCTTCCCGTCAGGGGTGTGCTCAGACGCGCCGAGGACGTGCTCGCGCACCGCGGTCAGGATGCGGTCCGACAGATCGTCGCCCGCGCAGGCCCGTGCCAGCACCAACGCCCCGACCATGGTGGACAGTTCGACGAGCACGGACTTCTCGTCGGCCGCCGTGTCTCCGGACGTCCGCGCGTTGCGCTCCATCCCGCCGATCAGATTGCGCACACCCTCGAGGTAGGCCCCCTTGAGCGGGTCGCCGGGCTCCGCGTGTGCGGCGTCCACCGCCAGTGCCGCGGCTGCGCACCCCAGTCCGGGGTTGTCGCGGTGCCGGGCGGACAGATAGGTGGCCAGGAAGGCGGCCCGGGCGCCGCTCGTGTCCTCGCCCTCGGGGGGCTCCGTCATGTCGGCGAGGCGTTCGGCGAACGCCGCCGAGCACGCCTGGGCGACCAGGTCGTCCTTCGAGGCGAAGTGGCGGTAGAAGCCGCCGTGGGTCAGACCTGCCGCCGCCATCGCCTGCGGCACGCTCACCTTGTCGACGCCGTGGGCGCGCACCAGCTCCGCGGTGGCCGCGATCACCTGCTCGCGGTGGCGTTCGGCCTCGGCTCGGGATGCTCGGGGCATGGTCGGTACTTCCTTCTGCGTGTGGTGCCGGACTGGGGTACCGGATGCCGGTACCGCGTCGATGATATTTGCGGCCCATTTTAGATGATGCTAATAATCTATTTCAGTGCGCCGCGGGGCGGCGACCTCATGGGTCACCGTCCCTTGCCGGTTCGTGCGCGCGATTCGACACGTTCGACAACACGTTCGACAGGGAGACCCGACATGGTCGCGATCGATGGTTCCGTGGTGCTGGTGACCGGAGGTCAACGTGGCATCGGCAAGGCGTATGTGGAGGCGCTGCTCCGGCGCGGGGCGGCGAAGGTCTACGCGACGGCGCGAAAGCCCAGCCCCAGCGAGGACCCGCGGGTGGAGGCCGTATCCCTCGATGTCAACGACGCGGACGCGGTGGCCGCTCTCGCCGCCCGGGCCACGGATGTGGACATCGTCATCAACAACGCGGGAGTGCTCCTGCCCTCACCGCTGCTGACGGCGGACATGGCCGATGTGGTGGCCACGTTCGAGACAAACGTGTTCGGACCCCTCCGGGTGGCCCGTGCGTTCGCCCCGGTCCTCGCCGCGCGGGGCGGCGGTGCGCTGGTCGACATGCACTCCGTGCTGTCCTGGGGCGCCGGCGCGGCCGCCTACGGCGCCTCCAAGGCCGCCCTGTGGTCGATCACCAACTCTCTCCGGATAGAGCTGGCGGAGCAGGGGACCCAGGTGGTCGGGGTGCACCTCGGGCTCGCCGACACCGACATGGTCGCCGGGATACCGAGTCAGAAGATCTCCCCGGCCGAGGTCGTGGAGGCGGTCCTGGACGGCGTCGAGAGCGGCGGCGACGAGGTGCTCGTCGACGACGTGACCCGGCAGATGAAGGCGGCGCTCGCCGGGCCGGTGGAGGGCCTCACCGTTCGTCTCGGAGGCTGACCGCTCGCCGCGGACAGCCGCTCGTCACCACCGTTCGTCTTCACTCGTCTTCACTCGTCCTGAAGGAGAGAGCAATGCCCTTGTGGCACGTCTACCATCCGGTCGACGCCTACTCAGCGGAGCAGAAGCGGCAGTTCGCCGCGGACGTCACGGAGTACTACACCCGGGTCGGTCTGCCGAAGTTCTACGTCGTCACCCTTTTCCACGAGGTCCCCGCGTCCTCGTTCCTGGTCGGCGGGGAGCCGTCGGACAACACCGTCCGGGTCGTGGTCGAGCACATCGCCCGCCACTTGACGGACCCCGAGGTGAGGAAGAAGGGCACCGAGGGGCTCAACCGCCTGCTCGCCCCGCACACCCGGGACCGCGGGCTGCACTGCGAGTTCCACGTCGACGAGACGCCCCGGGACCTGTGGATGATCGACGGGATGTGGCCCCCTCCCGCGCGCAGCGAAGCCGAGCAGCTCTGGGCGCGGGAGAACCGCCCGGTGGCGTACTGAACGCGACCCCGACCCCGACCCCGACCGCGACCGCGACTACGACTACGACCGCGACCGCGACGCGGCACCGCGAGGCCGCCGACCTCGATCGGCGGCCTCGATCGGCGGCCTCGCCCCCGGCGAAATCCGTGGCCGAGCGGGGGTGGGTCTGATTGGATCGCGGCATGGCCCAGGAAGACACGCGGAAGATCGGAATCCTGCTGTTCCCGGACGTGGAGGAACTCGACGCCATCGGCCCATGGGAGGTGCTGTCCTACTGGACCCGCAACTTCGCGGAGGACGGATGGCAGGTGTTCTGCTTCTCCGCCGATGGCAACCCAGTGACCTGCGCCAAGGGGCTCACCGTCGCGGCCCATCACGCGATGGCCGACCTGCCCGCGCTGGATGTGCTGCTGCACCCCGGCGGCCAGGGGACCCGGCCCCAGCTAAGGGACGATCAGCACCTGGAGTGGGTACGGGCCCAGCGGCGATCCGTTCCCCTGATGACGAGCGTGTGCACGGGCTCCCTGGTCTACGCGGCGGCCGGACTGCTGGCCGGGCGCCCCGCGACCACGCACTGGGCGTCGCTGGACCGGCTCGCCGAGCTCGACCCGACGATCGACGTACGGCCCGAAGAGCGGTTCGTCGACGACGGTGACCTGATCACCTCCGCGGGGGTCTCGGCCGGTATCGACATGGCCCTTCACCTGGTCGCCAGGCTGGCCTCGCCCGAGCGCGCACGGCAGGTGCGGCGTGGCATCCAGTACGACCCGCGGCCACCGGTGTGAGCTCTCAGCCGGGGCTGGAGCGGCCGTGCCGCCAGTAACCGAAGAACGCGATGTCCGGCTTCGGCACACCGCGGTCGCGCACCAGATGGCGGCGCAGCCCGGTGGCCAGTCCGGCCTCTCCGGCGACCCAGGTGTAGAACCGGCCCGGCCGCAGGGACGACGTCCGGACCGTGTCGAGGGCCAGCCCGCCGGGCAGGGTGCCCGCGCCGTCCCGGGCCAGCCACCGCACCCGTACCCCCTCGGGCGCGGTGATGTCGTCACGGATGTCGGCGGTCCCGGGCACCTCCAGGAAGACCTCCGCCACCAGCGAGGCCGGAGCGTCCTCGAGGATGGAGAGGATCGCCGGTACGGCGCTCTCGTCCCCGACGAGCAGCTGCCATTCGGCATGGGCCGGTGGCAGATAGCTCATGCCCATGTCGAAGATGCCCGCCGGGTCTCCGGGCCGGGCGTGCCGGGCCCAGGTGGTGGCCGGGGTGTCGCCGTGCAGGGCGAACTCGATGTCCACCTCGCCGAGTTCGGGCCGGGTGCGCCGGATGGTGAAGTTGCGCACCCATGGTCGGCGTGACTTCGGCAGCAGGAGTAACTCCGCCATCCACGCGTCGCTGGAGAGCTTGGGCATCCTCAGCCCGTCCTGCCCCTCGCGGGGGAAGAACAGTCGCACCATCTGGTCGAAGCCCATCGGCTTCAGATGCTCCAGTTCGGGTCCGCCGAGGGTGATGGTCGAGAAGGCGGGTGTCAGCGATGTGTTCCGGCGCACCTCCAGCGTGATCATCTGCCGTGATTCGGGCGTGCGCATCTTGGGCAACATGCGTTCCTCGCGTTGGGTTGGGGGCCGCTCGCCGCCTGGTCACAGGTCCACGACGAGCCGCGGGGAGAGGGCGCGGGAGACACAGGTGTACATCCGGCCCGCGGGGGCGCCTATGTCGTCCCGGTGTTCGGGTTCGCCGTCGAGCACGGTCACTTCGCAGCTGCCGCAGACGCCTTCGCGGCATCCGGACGCCACGGGGAATCCGGCGTGGTTCAGGACGTCCAGCAGCGACTCGTCGTCGGGCACCTGGAGCGTCCGCCCCGACCGGGCGCACACCGCCTCGAACGCCGTGTTGGGCGCGAACGCCCTGGGCGCCGGGCGGAACCGCTCCGCGTACAGCCGCCCCGCGGGGAACGCGTCCTCCGCCGCGGCGAGCATCGGCCCGGGGCCGCAGGCGTACACCACCCCACCGGGGCTCAGCGCGGATGCCAGAGCCGCGAAGTCCGGCCTGCCCTGCTGCCGCGTGGCCACGATCCGCGCCCGATCGCCGTAGGAGGAGCGCAGTTCGTCGACGAAGGGCATGGATTCCACCGACTGCCCCAGGTACACGAGCGACGCCGGGACGTCCGACGCGGCCGCCGCCCGCAGCATCGGCAGGATCGGGGTGATGCCGATCCCACCGGCGAGGAAGAGGTACTCCGGCGCGGGGAGCAGCGGGAAGTGGTTCCGCGGCAGCGACACATCGAGGGCGCGGCCCCGGCGCAGAAACCGGTGGACGTACTCCGAACCACCCCGGCTGAGGCGGTCGTGCCGTACCGCGACGCGGTAGGACTCCCGGTCCGCCGGGTCTCCGCACAGCGAGTACTGCCGGGTCAGCCAGTTCGGCAGCGCCAGGTCGATATGGGCGCCCGGCTCCCAGGGCGCCAGCGGGCCGGTGGTGCCCCGCAGGACGAGGGAGACGACGTCTTCGGCGACCCGCTCGATGTGGTCGACGACGGTCTGTTGCATCGTTGATTCACCTTGTGCCGTGGTCAGTAGAGTTTCCGGTAGCCCTCTTCGAGAGCGTGGGTGAGCGCCATCGGGTCGATGTCCATCCCGAACTGGGCGGTGGCGATCTCGCCGACCGACGGGATCTCGTCGGCGAGGGCCTGGCTCGCGGGATCCCACAGCCGGGAGCGGATGAGCGCGCGACCACAGTGGAAGTACGCCTCCGCCACCTCGACGACGATCGCCAGCACCGGATCCTTGGCCTCGGTCTGCATCCTGGCGAGCACATCGGGGTCGTCGGTCGGGTAGGCGCGGCCGTTGACCCGCAGGGTCTCCCGCAGCCCGGGGATGAGGAAGAGCAGCCCGATCCCGTCGTTCTCGGCGAGGTTGCGGAAGGAGTCGGCGATCTTGTTGCCGGGGCGGTCGGGAATCGCGAGCGTGTGGTCGTCGAGGACCTTCACGAACCCCGGGTAGTCGCCACGGGGGGAGCAGTCGGCGCGCCCCGCCGCGTCCGCCGTGGCCATGGACACGAAGGGGGAGTGTGCGATGAAGAGGCGGAAATACTCGTCGATGTGGTCCTGGATCTTGGCCTTGACCATGCCCTCGGGCTCCCCGAGCAGGGCGTGGACCTCGGCCGGCGACAACCGCCGGGGGCGGGTGCTCGTCTGCGTCATGAGGACTCCTTCCGGAAGGGGCGAAGCGGAGCGCGCGGGCCCGTGCCGGTCACCTCCCGCGCCGCTGCCGACGACGGTGGCTCACCGCTCCGTCGCAGTTCATGGCACTATTGTGAGCAATTACTCAGGTCTCGCGCCACTCGCTTTCGGGGCGCTGTGCAGGAGGTGTCATGACGACCGGCGGTCGCGGACTTCAGCCACGTAAACAGCCACGCCAGGCCCGGGCCGAGCTCACCCGGCAGCGCATCCTCACCGCCGCTGCTCACGTTTTCGCGGAGTACGGCTATGCCGCCGGGACCACCAATCGCATCGCCGAGCGGGCGCGGATCTCGATCGGCTCGCTGTACCAGTACTATCCGAACAAGGACGCGATACTGGCCGAGTTGCTGATCCGTCACCTCGACGCCGGGGGCGACGCCATCAGGAGCCGCCAGGACGAGGACGAGCCCGACTCCATGGAAGAGATCATCCGCGGTTTCGCGCGCCCCGTGATCGCGAACCATCTCGACGACCCGCAGCTGCTCCGCGTCATGATGGAACACGGGCCGCGGTCGCCCGAGTTGCTCGAGAAGATCGCCCGGCATGAGCGGGAACGGGTCGCCTACACCCAGGAGTTGCTCGAGCGCCATCCCGAGGTCCGGGTCGAGGACACCTACGTCGCCGCCCGGCTCGTGGTGGCCACGGTCGAGCTCGTCGTCCACCAGCTCATCGCGGCGCCGGACTCCATCGACACCAAGCGGCTGGAGAACGAACTCGTCGCGATGATCACCACTTACCTCACGGCCGCGCCGGGCGGGACCGACGGGGCTGAGCGGCCACGCGACGAGGGACGGGCACCCGGCGGCCCGGATGCCCGTCCCTCGTGAGGTGTGTGGATCAGTCGATCGTGATGACGGGCTTGCGCAGGTCGAACCATGTCGCCAGGTCGAGGGCGCGTTCGATGGTGGCGCGCTGCTCAGTGGTGATGACCTCCGCCGGTGCGTCGAGCGCCTCCCGCAGCGTCTCGGTGCGGCACAGCTCGAGGGCCGGGTGTCCGGAGGTGATGAGGTCGCCCGCCTGCCGCCTGATGGCGGCGAGATAGGCGGGGTCGAAACTGCCGGGGTAACCGCTCTTCTTGCGGTTGGCCACCGACTCGGGCAGCACATCGCGGGTGGCCTCGCGCAGGATGCTCTTCTCCCGCCCGTCGAACGTCTTCAGCGACCAGGGGGTGTTGAAGACATAGGAGACGAGGCGGTGGTCGCAGAACGGCACCCTGACCTCCAGGCCGACGGCCATGCTCATCCGGTCCTTGCGGTCGAGCAGGGTGTTGACCATGCGGGTGAGATGCAGATAGCAGACCTGCCGCATGCGCTTCTCCAGACCGGTCTCGCCGTCCTTGAGCGGGACTTCGTCCAGGGCGCTGAGGTAGTGGTCACGCAGATAGGTGTCCAGGTCGAGCTTCTCGGTGAGGTCCTGGGACAGCAGGCTCTTGGTGTCGCCGAGCGTCAGTCCTCCGGCGAGCCACGGGAAGGTGTCGGCCTCGCGCCGCTCGTCGTGGAACCACGGGTAGCCACCGAAGACCTCATCGGCCGACTCGCCGGACAGGGCCACGGTCGACTGTTCGCGAACGGCCTTGAACAGCAGATAGAGCGAGTTGTCCCGGTCGCCGAGCCCGATGGGCAGATCCCTCGCCGCGATGGCCGCCTGCCTTACCGCCGGGTCGGACAGCGCGGAGCCGTCGAGCACGATGTCCCGGTGGTCGCACTTCACATGCTCGGCGACGGCGTGCACATACGGCGTGTCGACGCTGGGCGCCACGTCGATCGCGCGGAAGTTCTCCGCCTGCCCGGGGAAGTCCACGGCGAAGCTGCGGACGGTCTCGCCGTGTTCGCCGAGCTTGCGGGCGGCGAGCGAGGTCATCGCCGAGGAGTCGAGCCCCCCGGAGAGCAGGGTGCAGCGGGGCACGTCGGCGACGAGCTGACGGGCGATGATGTCCTCCAGCAGCTCCCGCACATGGGCGACGGTCGTCTCCTGGTCATCGGTGTGCTCGGAGACCTCCAGACGCCAGTACGCCTGCTCGCGAAGTCCATTGCGGTCGACGACGGCGATATGGCCGGGGCGCAGCTCCTTCATGCCCTTCCAGATCGCGTGGCCCGGGGTCTTGGCGAAGGAGAAGATCTCCCGCAGCCCGTCCAGGCCGACCTCGGGGGCGGCGAGCGGATTGGCGAGGATCGCCTTGGGCTCGGATCCGAACAGGACGCCGTCGTCGGTCTCGTAGTAGTAGAACGGCTTGATGCCCATCCGGTCCCGGATCATCACCAGCTTCTCGGTGCGGGAGTCCCAGATGGCGAAGGCGTACATGCCGTTCAGCTTCTCGGCGAGGGATTCGCCCCATTCGACATAGCCGCGCAGAACGACCTCGGTGTCGGAGTCGGTGGTGAAGCCATGGCCCCTGCGGCGCAGTTCGTCCCGCAGCTCGGTGAAGTTGTACGCCTCACCGGAGTAGACCATGCTCACGGGGCCGTCGGCCGTGTCGACGACCATGGGCTGCGCCCCGCCGGGCAGGTCGATGACGGCCAGCCGCCGGTGTCCGAGCGCCGCCCTGCCGGTCACCCACGCTCCGGCCGCGTCCGGGCCCCGGCAGGCCATCGTCTCCGTCATGGTGTCGAGGACCTGGCGGTGGGAGGTCAGATCGCGACGGTAGGAGACCCAGCCGGTGATGCCGCACACAGTGATCATCCCTTTCACTCAGCGGGAGATGGTTGCCTGTGAAAACCATCTACCTCCCCGGAGCGGGATCGCTACCGAACGCTGATCACTGGGGGAGTGGTATTTCTCACTGGTAAATTCCTGTTAATGGTAAGTTTCATCATGAACGCTGTCCGAAAAACGACGCCCACTAAGTCGCTATTTTACGGCTGATATCCGTGTCGTAATTCATCAGGGAATGACCGGCGGTATACGAAAGAGAAGGGGTGCCCCCGTGGCGGCCTCGGCTCGCCGCGATCGGTCGCGGCGCATGGGCGGTGGCGGGGGCCAGGCGCCCCGCGTGCCATTCGGTCAGCGTGCGGGAGCCGTGCCGGGAGCCCGCGTGGTGCGGCTGGCCGGGGGCGCCGCCGCCCGCCATGACCTGGGGAGCTAGCATATGAGCGCCACCTAGCTCGAAAGATAAACTTGTGACTCTCAACGAGGACTCGTTCACCAATTGGAAGCACCGCGAGGAGATCGCGGAGTCGATGATCCCCCTCATCGGGAAGCTGCATCGGGAGCGGGACGTCACGGTCCTGCTGCACAGCCGCTCCTTGGTGAACAAGTCGGTCGTCAGCATCCTCAAGACCCACCGATTCGCCCGCCAGATCGCCGGTGCGGAGCTCTCGGTCACCGACACCCTGCCGTTCCTGCGCGCGCTCACCGCGCTGGACCTCGGCCCCTCCCAGATCGACATCGGCTTGCTCGCCGAGGCGCACCGGGCCGATGACCGCGGTCTCTCCGTCGAGGAGTTCACCGCCGAGGCCGTCGCCGGGGCCACCGGGGCCAACAAGATCGAGTGCCGTGAAGGACGCGATGTCGTCCTCTACGGGTTCGGACGGATCGGGCGGCTGGTCGCCCGTCTGCTCATCGAGAAGGCCGGGTCCGGCAACGGTCTGCGGCTGCGCGCCATCGTGGTCCGCGGGAGCGGTGGGCGGGCCGGTGAGGACATCGTCAAGCGGGCCTCGCTGCTGCGCCGCGACTCCATCCACGGCCAGTTCCAGGGCACGATCACCGTGGACGAGGCGAACAGCAAGATCATCGCCAATGGCAACGAGATCAAGGTGATCTACGCCGACGACCCGGCCTCGGTGGACTACACGGCGTACGGCATCAAGGACGCCATCCTCATCGACAACACCGGCAAGTGGCGCGACCGCGAAGGGCTGTCCCAGCATCTGCGCCCCGGTATCGACAAGGTGGTGCTGACCGCGCCGGGCAAGGGCGATGTCCCCAACGTCGTCCATGGCGTCAACCACGACACGATCAAGCCGGACGAGCAGATCCTGTCCTGCGCCTCCTGCACCACCAACGCGATCGTCCCGCCGCTGAAGGCGATGGCGGACGAGTACGGCGTGCTGCGCGGCCATGTGGAGACCGTCCACTCGTTCACCAACGACCAGAACCTGCTGGACAACTACCACAAGTCCGACCGACGCGGCCGCTCGGCGCCGCTCAACATGGTCATCACCGAGACCGGTGCCGCCTCCGCCGTGGCGAAGGCCCTGCCCGACCTCAAGGCGAAGATCACCGGCAGTTCGATCCGCGTCCCGGTGCCGGACGTCTCGATCGCGATCCTCAATCTCCAGCTCGCGCGCGAGACCACCCGCGAGGAGGTCCTGGACCATCTGCGCGAGGTGTCCCTGACCTCGCCGCTCAAGCGTCAGATCGACTTCATCAGCGCTCCCGACGCGGTCTCCAACGACTTCATCGGCTCGCGCCACGCCTCGATCGTCGACGCGGGCGCCACCAAGGTCGAGGGCGACAACGCGATCCTCTACCTCTGGTACGACAACGAGTTCGGCTACTCCTGCCAGGTCATCCGCGTCGTCCAGCACGTCTCCGGGGTGGAGTACCCGACCTACCCGGCCCCGGTGGTCTGACACCCGCCACGAGAACGGTCCCGCTTCCGGATCCGTCCGGAAGCGGTCCGCCTACTCGCCCGTCCCGGCCATGTCGGCCAGCAGCCGTACGATGCCCGCCGGGAGAGCGCGGTCAGCACCGGGGGCGCCGCGTTGCGCGGGACGTGCCGGAAGAGCACCCGCCGCTCGTTCAGGCCCCGGCTGCGCAGGGTGCGTACGAAGTCCTGGCGAGAGGGGGACGGCCCGGCTGCTCGTCGACTGAGGGCTACGGCTCGGTCCGGTACGCCTCGATCACCGCGAGACGGGTGGTGACGGCCTCCGCGGCGTTCCGCAGCGCCGCCAGCGTACGGGGGGCGTTGTGGCGGGCCGTGGCGGCGACGACCGACAGCGCGCCCAGGTAGGCGCCGTCCCTCGGCCCGCGTATGGGCACGGCCACGGCGGAGTAGCCGGGGCGGTGCTCCTCGGAGTCGGTGGCGTAGCCCTGCTCCTGGATGCGGGCGAGTTCGCCGGGGAGCCGGTCGGCGGTGAGGGTGCGGGCGGTCATCCGGCGCATCCGGGGGGCCAGCCGCGCCAGCGGGTACTGGTCGGGCAGCATGGCCAGGGTGAGCTTTCCCGGGGCCGTGCTGTGCAGCTGGAGCAGCCGTCCGCCGATCGAGGCACCGGCCCGGTTGCGGTGGCGGCCGGCGTTGTCGATGCACAGCAGGTCGGTGCCGTTCGGCACGGACAGGCTCACGGGGCTGTCGAGGGCCTGCGCGAGGTTCTCCATCACCGGCCGCGCCGCGTGGCGCAGGGTGCGCTGCCGGGGCGCGCGCAGGCCGATCGCGTACAGCAGCAGGCCCAGCCGGTAGTGGGAGCCGTCCCGCTCCAGCAGCTCACTGGCGACGAGATCCTGGCACAGCCGGTGCACCGTGGCCTTGGCGACCCCGGTGCGCGCCGTCAGCTCCGTGAGGCTGAGGGAGAGGTCGCCGTCGCCGAAGGCCGACAGGATCAGCCCGACCTTGCCGAGGACGGACTTGGGGGACCGCCCGTCCGGCCCGGCTTCCTCGCCGTTGCCACGAGGTACCGCCGCAGTCGTCACGACATGCCCTCCTCGCCTGGCGGTGTGCCTCGATCAAGGCCGCCATGTGTGCTGAGGATGGCCAATATAGATATCTTTTGGCCTGGCAGGAATGGTCGGAGGGGTCGGAATTCGGCGGGGCGACCCGATCCCGCGGCCGGTGGTCCGCTCAACCGCCCGCCACCAGGGCCGTGTCGACACCCAGCGGGCCGACCGCCCCGGCGCCACCGGGGGTGCCCAGCGGGGCGTCCCGGCCGGGCAGGACCTCCTCGAAGAACCGCCGGTTGTCGGCGCGGTGCTCGGGGTCCGCCTTCCGGTCCACGGTGATCGCCTGCTCCGGGCAGGCGACCTCGCAGGCGCCGCAGTCGATGCACTCCACCGGGTTGATGTACAGCTTGCGCTCGCCCTCGTAGATGCAGTCGACCGGGCACTCCTCCATGCAGGACCGGTCCATGATGTCCACGCAGGACGCGCCGATGACGTAGGCCATGTCAGTTCTCCTTCTCGGTGGAATGCCCGGGGAACAGGGCCGCCTCCGGGTCGATGACCGTGGCGGCGTTGTTGACGGCCGTGGCGGCCTCGCCGAAGCCGACGGAGATCAGCCGCACCTTGCCCGGGTAGTCGGTGATGTCGCCGGCCGCGAAGACACGGGGCAGATTGGTGGCCATACGGGTGTCCACGGCGATCCGGCGCGCCCGCAGGGTCAGGCCCCAGTCCCGCAGCGGCCCGAGGTCCGCGAGGAAGCCGAGCGCCGCCACCACGGTCTGTGCCGTCAGACGCGTGGTGTCCTTGGTGATCCGGTGACGGATCTCGACCTCCTCCAGGTGTGCGGTGCCGTACAGGCCGCTGACCTCGGAGTCGGTGAGCATGTCGATGCCGAGCGCCTGGACCTTCTCCACCGACGCGCGGTGGGCGCGGAACCGGGCGGTGCGGTGCACCAGACGGACCGAGCGCGCCACGGGGGCCAGCAGGGCCGCCCAGTCGAAGGCGCTGTCGCCACCGCCGACGACGACCACGTCGTGACCGGCGTGTGCGGTGGGGTCGGGCACGAAGTACACCTGACCGCGGCCGAGGAAGTCCTCCCCGGCCGGGAGCGGGCGCGGGGTGAAGGTCCCCACCCCTCCGGTGATCACGACGGCCCCGGCCCGTACCGCCGTCCCGCGGTCGCTGCGGACCACGGGCAGTCCGTCGCCGTCGTGGTCCAGCGCCACCGCGCGGTGGCCGAGGAGATAGCGGGTGCCGTATGCCTCCGCCTGCGCCACCAGGCTGTCCACCAGGTCGCGACCGCGCACCGAGGCGAATCCGGCGATGTCGAAGATGGGCTTCTCCGGATACATCGCGCTGATCTGGCCGCCCCGCTGGGGCAGCACATCCATCACGGCCACGCGCAAGCCCCGGAAACCCGCGCAGTACGCGCCGTACAGGCCCGACGGTCCGGCGCCGATGATCAGGATGTCCGTCTCGACCACCGCCGCGTCCTCCGCGGCGACCGGCTCATCGTTGAGAACGCTCATGGTCGAGGAGCGTAGGCAGACCGCGATCACGGTCCAATGGAATCGGTCCGCCTGCCGGGACGGCGCCGCGGAACCCGTTCGGCCGCCGCACCCCGGACACGCGGAAGCGGTGGCACCCAAGGCCCCCGCAGCCCTGACCGCCACCGCTCCCGCGCCCGGACGCCCCGGGCCGTCACCCGGCGCGCGTCACCTCCACCGTCCCCGTCACGCACTCCGAGCCGTCCGCCTTGAGGATGCGCGCGTCGAGCCGGATCCGCGCGCCCTCGACCGACGACACCGTCGCGGCCCAGGTCAGCCGCTCACCGGCCACCGCCGTGGCGACGTTGCGCCAGGCCACCGACTCCAGCCGGGCGCCCGGCCCGGCCCACTCCAGGGCGTGCCGGCTGAGCATCTCGCCGTTAAGCGTGGACTGCACGACGGCGCCGGGAAACCCCTCGGTGGCCGCGTACGCGGCGTCGTAATGGATCCGGTGGGCGTTCCACGACACGGCGCTGAAGCGGAACAGCTGCACACTGGTGTGGGCGTAGCGGCGCGGTGGACACTCCGCCCCGACAGCGGGCGCCGTCATCGGTCACCTCCGGTGGCGTCGAGCACCACGATCGTCTCGTCCACGGCCGCCAGCTCGCTCCCGTCCGGGGACAGGAACCGGGTGCGGACCCCCAGCAGGACGAATTCACCCGACCGCCCGCGCTTGTGCCGCGCGGAGACGACCGCGCGGGCCGCCGTGACCCGCGTACCCGCCACCGGGGGCCGGACCAGGCGCACCGACTGGCCGCCGTGCACCTGGCGCACCGGCAGGCCCTCGGTGCACGGCGACTCCCGCCGTGCCAGGCCATCCGGCCGCAGCTCGTCCTCCGTCGGGCCGTCCTCCCAGCTCATGGTGGCCGCGAGGAACAGGGCGGGCGCCTCGACGGGCCGGCCGTCCGCCTCCAGGGCGCGGGCCCGGCGGATGTACCCGCCGTCGTTGAGGGCGGCGGCGTAACGGCAGAAGTCCTTGACCGTCGGGGTGCCGCAGTCCTCGTCCCGCCACCGGTCGATCAGCTCCCCTGCCCGTGCCAGCACCTCTTCCAGGGCGGGCGAGGACACGACCGGAGCCGTCACAGCGCCGACCTCAGTGAGCGGCTGATGCCGAGGCCCGCCGTACGCAGCGCGCTGGCGTGGGCGATCGCGTCCACACGGTAGGTCGGCGCCGTGATCGACAGGGCCCCGGCGAGGGTGTTCTGCCGCCCGAAGACCGGTACCGCCATGCTCATGTAGCCGAGCCGCACCTCCTCCGCCTCCGTGGCGATGCCCTGCTCACGGACGCGGTCCAGCTGGCCGCGCAGCCGGCCGGGCGAGGTGATGGTGTGGCGGGTGAACGGCTTGAGGCCGCTCCTGACCACCTCGCCGAACAGGGTGCCGGGGGAGTGGGCGAGGATCGCCTTGCCGGTGGCCGTGCAGTACAGCGGAAGCCGCCCCGCCACCCGCGACTCCTCGCTCAGCCCCCGGTGGGGCAGGATCTTCTCCAGGTACACCACGTCCAGCCCGTCGTGGATGGCGAAGTGGATGGTCTCCCGCGTGGCCAGCAGCAGATCCTCCATGTACGGCTGCGCCACCTCGCGCAGGATCCGCTGCCGGTGCACCCGCTGCCCGATCTCGAACAGCCGCAGCCCCAGCCGGTAGTTGCAGCCCGCCCGCTCCAGCAGCCCCCATGCGACCAGCTCCTGGGACAGCCGGTGGACGGTCGCCTTCGCCACGCCCGAACGGCGCACCAGATCGGCGAGCGACAGCGAGTCGTCGTCGGGCGTGAACGCCTCCAGGATGGACCGGACCTTGCCGAGGACGGAGTTCATCGAGTCGGGACAGGCTCTGGTGGCGTGGTCGATGGGGACGACGGTCATGGCAGGCACCTCACGATCAGGTGGTGGAGGACGCGGCGAGGAACTCCAGGCTGAGCGGGTTGTACAGATCCGCCTTCTCGTGCTGCGGCCAGTGACCGCACTCGTTGAAGATCTCCAGCCGGGCGCCGGGGATCGCGGTCGCGATGGCCTCGGCCTCCGGTACGTCCCCGAACGGGTTCTTGTTGCCCCAGACCACCAGCGTCGGTGCCTTGATCCGGGCCATGCGGTCGGGCCGCAGCAGATTGCGCTCGCGGGTCTCGGTCTCCTGGAGCGCCAGCAGATTGTGCAGGTTCCGCTGGAAGTCCGGGTGGTGGTAGATCTCGTAGCGGATCCGCGTCAGCTCCTCGCCCAGCTCCTCGTCCCAGTCGGCCCACAGCAGCCGCAGCCGGTCCCGGGTGAAGGAGGTGTCGTCCTCCAGGGAGGCGCTGCGGGTGGACTTCTTCAGCCGCTCCATCACCGCCGGATTGACCTTGGTGCCGCCCATGCAGAGCAGTTGGAGGGAGGCGACCCGGTCCGGGTGCTCGCTCGCGGCCCACGACGCCACCCAGCCGCCCAGCGACTCGCCGACCAGATGGGCGCGCTCGGCGCCGACCGCGTCCAGATAGGCCATCAGGTGCTCGACGTACGCCGGGATCTCGCCCGGGCGGTCGGGCTTGCCCGTGTAGCCGTGGCCGAGCATGTCGATGGAGTGGCAGCGGTAGCGCTCGGCGTGTGCCGGGATGTTCCGTACGAACGCCTCCAGGTGGCCGGTGGTGCCGTGCAGGAACACCACATGCTCGCCGTCCTCCGGGCCGGCCTGGAGCGCGCGGGTCGTGATGTCGCCGGTCTTCACATAGGCGTGCCGGTAGTCGATGCCCGACAGCTCGGTCCAGATGCTCATGACTGCCTTTCGCTGTTCTGTGTCTGCGCGGGGTCGAGCACGGCGACCCCCATGCCGGTGAGCCACTCGGGCATCGGCTCGTAGGCCAGACGCCGTCCCGGGGCGTGGTCGAGCAGCGCGGCCATCAGCAGCCAGGTGCGCAGCTCCTGTGCGCCGTTGCCCGCCACCTTCTCCAGGTCCGCGGTGGTGTACTCGGTGAGGCGGCGGGCCTGTCCGCGTTCCAGCCAGGACAGGAACTCCTCGTCGAACTCCGGGTTGAGCGCCGCCTCGGCGGCCCGGATGATCTCGCGCCGCCGGGCGTCGTAGTCCTGCCAGTTCTTCCGGCCGTCTGTCCAGGCGCTGACCATGAACTCCTCGTCCTCGCCGTGCGGGTCGCGCCAGTCCGGCCAGGGCAGCCGGTGGGAGAGCCCGCCGGAGCCGATGACCGCCACCCGGCGGTCGCCGGGAAACGCCAGGACCGCCTCGCGGATCGCCCGGCCCAGCCGCTCGCAGCGGTCGAGCGTGGGCAGCGGGGGCGCGAAGACGTTCACCACCAGCGGTACGAGGTCGACGTCGAGCCCGTCGAGCAAGTACTGGACGGCGTGCGACTGGCCGTGGTCGATCTGGAGCCGGGCGGAGAACGCCACATCGAAACCGGACCGTTCCACCAGCGCGCCGGCCAGGTAAAGGGCCAGCTCCCGGTCCACCGGCTGCGGGCCCTTCGGGGTGCCGGACTCGCCGCTGGCGAGACACTCGTCGACGCCGAGCGTGAAGCTGGGAATCAGGTCGAGCCAGAACCCCCGGAAGTGGTTGGAGCCGATCAGGACCACCGTGTCGGGGCGGGCCGCGGCCAGCGCCTCGCGCGCCTCGCCGAGCGCGTCCCGGAACCGCTCGGCGCGGTCCTTGTGGTACGTCTCCTCCCAGTGGGTGTTCATCAGCGTGCTGTGCGACGCGCCGACCCCCAGCACGATCTCGGTCATGCCACGGCTCCTTCCTCGGCCTCGGCCACCTCGGCGCGGGACCGGGTGACGGTGTCCACGGCCGTGCGGATCAGATGGCGCGTGAGTCTCTCCATGGCCCGGAGCGACACCGTGTTCATGCCGCGGGCGAAGTCGATCTCGAAGGGTGCCTCCGCCACCTTGGGCATGCCGACGCGCACCGTGGGGATGCCGCGGCCGCGCAGGATGTTGGCGTCGGTGGCACCGCTGTTCCCGGCGATCACCTCGTGCGCACGTCCCTCCAGCGCCTCCCAGGCCGCCGTGGCGCTGCGGTGGATCCACGACCCGCGCGGGGTGCGGGTGCCGGGGATCGCCAGCACCATCTCCGCCCGGACGTCGAGACCGGGCGAGGCGGCCCGCAGGGCGGCCAGCGCGTCCATGAACTCCCGCTTGGCCCGCATCGGTGTGGTGTCCGGGCTGATCCGCAGGTCCACCATCAAGGTGCACACGGCGGGGGTGACCGCCGCCATCCGCGGCCAGCCGCCACGGATCGAGGAGACGATGCCCTGTGGTGCCACCGTGCCCGAGGTGTGCCGCTCGGCGTACTCCTCGAACCACTTCTCCAGATACGCGGCCACCTCCCCGGCGCGGGCGATGGCGTTGTCGTACGGGAGCCGGTGGCGGGAGCCCGCGTAGGTGTGGGTGCCGCCGACCGTCACCTCGAACCAGACCAGTCCGACCTCGTCCCACGAGACGGTCCAGCCGGGCTTGGCGATGACCGCGTAGTCGGTCCACACGCCCTGCTCCAGCAGGAACGAACACCCCACGCCCTGGCCGGTGTTGTGGCGCGCCCCCACCGGCCGGGCGTTGGTGGGCATCCCGCCCGCGCCGAAGGCCGCCACCAGGTCACCGGTGAGCGGGACACCGGCCCGGGAGATCGCCTCGACGGCCATCATCACGCATGCCGCGTGCCCCTTGGGATTGGAGGCGCCGAGCCCGGTCACCAGGTCCTCGTAGACGGTGGCGGCGGGCCGCATGTCCTCCCGCAGCTCCGGGCCGATCCACGGCACGTCCTCGCTCTCCTCGCCCACGGTCAGGGTGTCGATGGGGGCGTAGAGCATGAGGTCGGGGCCGGTGCCGTCGCCGGTCAGCCGCGCCCAGGCGTTGGCCTGCCGGTCGTCGAGGGGCTGAGTGGCGGCGTGGCAGCCGGTGGCGCGCAGAGTGTCCGCGATGTGCGTGGCCAGAGGACCCTCGTCGCCGGTGGGGCTGGGAATGTCCACCAGCCCCGTGATCAGTTCGCGGAGCCGGTCGGCGCTGATGTGGCGGGCGGCGTCGAGCGCCCAGGAGCGCCGCCGCTCGTCCAGGCCCGCCAGGCCCTCGGCGCTCACTGGTTGATCCTGTGGACCTGGGTCATCGTGGTCCGCGCGACGCGCTTCGTGGCCAGCGGGATACCGACGGCGATCGCCGCGCCCAGCAACAGGGTGAACAGGGTACGGAACATGTCATGCCTTCTCTTCGGATGCGGATGCGGATGCGGATGCGCCGTCGACCGCGGCCAGCTTCTTGCCGTACTCCTCCTCGCTGAGGTTCCGCCAGGCGGTGAGCGAGATGTCGGGCCGGTAGAGCTTCTCCGGCGGCGCGTCGGTGACATCGACCATCCACGCGTCCTGGCCCGAGAACTGGCCGTGGAACAGCCAGCGGATCGCCCCGAGGTACTTGGCGTAGAAGCGCAGGGTGTCCCAGCCCTCGGTGAAGTTGACCATCACCCCGACGTAGCGGTGGTTGTCCTCGTCCACCGGCACGTAGAACTCGTAGTGGATGAACTTGGGGTACGCGATGCGCAGCACACCCGGCATCGACAGGGAGGCGAAGCCGGGGAACTCCTGGGCCTCGATCGTCGGGTCGACCTGGTCGGCCTTGCCGGTGTTGCCGATGTTGAAGGTCTCCTTCGGCGGCTGCATCTTCCACCAGCGCTTGTTGGTCCAGCGGCCCACCCCGGGGTACTCGGCGTCCCAGTGGACCTCGTCCTGGACCCGGAAGATCCAGCGGCCACGCGGCACGATCCGGGTGATGTTCCACGTCGGCATGGGCTTGAACAGCCGCCACAGGGCCGTGCGGTGCAGATACTTGGCGTGGCCCTCGTCGAAGCCGTTCTCGCAGGCGAACCGCCAGTTGCCACCGCGCGGCTCGATCCGTCCGCCCATCACGAACGCGTTGCCGACCAGCTCCTCCGGCAGCTGGGAGTCGATCGGATGCGGCTCCTCGTCGGCGATCGGGATGTACACCCACACCATCCCGAGGCGCTCCTCGACCGGATAGGTGCGCACGCCCAGCTTCCCGGTCAGCCGACACCCGGGGCCGTCGGTGATGACCGCGGCCAGCCGCCCGGTGGGCAGGTCGAAGGTCCAGCCGTGGTACGGGCAGCTGACCGTGCCGGGAAACTGCTGATTGCCCTCCGACAGCGGCACACCGCGGTGCGGGCACCGGTTGTGCAGGGCGTACGCGGTGCCGTTGTCGCGGATCAGCGCGATCCGCTCGCCGCAGACGGTGAACGGCAGCGGCTTGCCCGTGATCTGGCTGGACCAGGTGACCGGGTACCAGTAGCCGCGGAAGCCCGCGGCCGCACCGTCGTAGTGGGGCCAGGACGACCAGTCCTGGCGGCCGGGTTCGGCCGGTTTTCCGCGGCGGCTCCGGACGGGGGTGGCCGTGTCGGGAGAGTCCTCGACCGTCATCGTGCGTGTCCTCCTGCTGCCGGTGTTCGGTGGACCCGAGCATCCGGCCCGGCGCGGATCCGCCCAAGGGATCCGGTCCACTGAGCAGACCGCGTCTCCCCGGCGGGCGACCGGACGGCGGGGCGACCGGACGGTGCGGCGACCGGACAGCGGCGGGCGACCGGACGGCGGCCGCGGCGGTGCGTCCCGCTGAGCGGACCCCGCCCGGTGCGCGGACCGGGTGGCGCGGTCTAGCGTGCGCCGGGTCCGCCCCTCGCCGAACCGGGCCGTGAGCCCGTGATACGGAGCGAAAACGTGAGCCACCCGACGTCACAGTCCCTGGTGCTGGAGGAGTTCGGCACCCTGCCGCGGCTCGTCGAGCGGCCGGTACCCGAGCCACGCCCCGGCCACACCCTGGTGCGGATCGAGGCGGCCGCCGTCAGCCACCTCGACCTGAACGTCATCGACGGCAAGTTCGGTATCCTCCCCGACCTGCCGTCGGTGCCCGGAACCGCGGGCAGCGGAATCGTCGTCGCCTCCGACACCCACCCCGAGGGGAGCCTCGTCCGCCTCAGCGGCAAGGCACTCGGACTGCGCCGTGACGGCACCTGGGGCGGCCACGCACTGGTCCCGGACGCCGCCGTGGAGGCCGTGCCCGATGGTACGGACCCCGCCCTGGCCTGTAGCTTCTTCTCCCCCGCGGGCACGGCGTGGGCCTCGGTGCACACCGTGGCGGGCGTCCAGCCCGGGGAGCGGGTCCTGGTGACCGGGGCGGCCGGTGCGGTGGGCGCGCTCACCGTGCAGCTCGCGGCCCGGGCCGGGGCGGAGGTGATCGGTGTGGTGGGCCGCACCGCCAAACTGCCGCATGTACCGGCCCCCGCCAAGGCGCTGCTCGCCGCCGACCTCTCCGCCGACGCGATCGGCGGCCAGGTGGACGTCGTCGTCGACACCGTGGGCGGGCCGGTCCTGCGCGACTCCCTGCCGCTGGTGCGCCCGCGCGGCCGGGTCGCCCTCGTCGGCTACACCGCCGGCCGTGAGTTCACCGTGGACCTGGCCGACTTCCTCCTCGCCGATGTGTCGCTGCTGCCCGTGAACCTGATGACCCGGGGGAAGGAAGTGGCCGCCGACACCCAGCGGCTGCTCGGCGACCTCACCTCCGGCGAGCTGACCCTGCCCGTCGAGCGCCATCGCATCGACGGGCTGGCGGAGGCCGTGGCACGGCTGCGGTCCGGGGAGGCGGTGGGCAAGGTGGTCCTCGACCTGGGTTGAGTCGCCCTGGGCTGAGTCGACCTCGGCTGAGTCGACCTGGACTGACTCGACCTGGACTGACGCGACCTCGGCTGAACGGTCCCGCGGCGTGGCGGGGCTGTTCACCGCCGGGGCGGGGCCGTTCACCCCATCAGGACCACGGCCCGACCCCGGCAGCACACCACATCGCCCCGCCCACCGTGCTCGACCAGATCCAGGGTGACCCGCCCCGTCGCCGGATCGACGGCGCCGACCGATCCGCTCACCACGAGCCGCTCCCCGGCCAGGGCCGGTGCCCGGTTCTGCCACTCGACCTCCAACACCCGTCCGTCCGGCCCGGCGAACGCCATGGCGGCGCGGTGCATCAGACAGCCGTGCAACTGCGCCATGACGACCGGGCCGTCCAGCCCTTCGGACCGCGCGAACCCGGTGTCGTAGTGGATGCGGTGGGCGTTGCGGGTGACCGCCCCGAACCGCAGCAGCGTGACGGCGTCCGGGGTGAACTCCACCGGTGGTACGGGCTGGCCCGTGTGCACCTTCATCGGACTCATCGGACGATGAACCTCTCCCGCACCCGGGCGAGCGTGGACCGCTCCGCCGTGTACGTCTTCTCGACCGTCAGCAGCAGGAACGGGGCACCGCTGCCCTTGCGTACGACGTCCGTGAGGACACGGCGGACCCCGATCCGGTCGCCCGCCCGCACCTCGCCGGTGAACCGGACCTCCTGGCCACCCGCCATCAGCCGTACGTCCAGGCCGTCGGTGCCCGGGACCTCGTCGCGGTACATCCCGTCCGGCCGGAACTCGCCCCGGTCGGCGCCGCCCGCGCCGCGCAGCAGACTCGCCACGTACAGCGGATGGACGGTGAATCCGGGGTGGCCGGGATCGATCAGCCGCGGGCTGGTCTCCCCGGCCGCGCGGGCGAACTCCGCCGCGTCCTCGGCCCGTACGACCCCCAGATCCCGGTGTTCCGGGCGGCCGATCATCGCCCTGGCCCGTTCCTCGGCCACTTCCCACGCGGACATGTACTGCCTTTCTGCGCACGACTACCGCGGACACGCTGGACCGGGAGGCTAGCCACCGCCCGGAGGCGGTCACCACGGGACCGGCCCGCTCAGCGGACCGGTCCGCTTGGGCGGAGATCACCGGCCGCACACCATCGGGACATGGACCTCATGACCATCCAGAAGCCGCCGGAGGGCGCCCACGCGGAAGCGGACGGCGTCACGTACCACTACCTCGAACTGGGCACGACGGGCAGGCCGACGGTCTTCCTCCACGGCGGCGGCCCCGGGTGCACGGGCTGGTCCGACTTCGGGCAGGTGGCACCGCTGTTCGCCGAGGACCGCCACTGCTACCTCGTGGACATCCTCCAGTACGGCAAGTCCGCCAAGCCCGTCATCGAAGGCCCGATGTGGGACTACCACGCCGCCAAGACGGTCGCGCTGCTCGACACCCTGGGCATCGAGCGCGCCGACTTCGTGTGCAACTCATGGGGCGGAACCATCGCGCTGAACCTGGCCGCGAAGTACCCCGAGCGGACCCGGTCGTTGACCATCACCGGCAGCATGCCCGTGTTCCACGGCCCGCTGGCCCCGCTGCCGGAGGGCGGCCGGCGTGGCCGCAACGCCCGCGATGTGTACTACGGCGGCACCGGCCCCTCCTGGGAGAAGATGCGGGAGCTGATCGCCCGCCTGGAGTGGTACGACCCCGCCGCGATCCCCGATGACACCGTCACCCTGCGCTATGAACAGAGCCTGGACCCGGAGGAGACCGCCCTCGCCGGAGCCTCCGACAACCCGCGCGGCGACTGGCAGGACCTCACCGCCGAACTCGGCACCATCCAGGCCCCCACCCTCTTCGTCTGGGGCATGTACGACGCCTTCCTCACCCCCGACTATCCGCTGATGCTCGCCCGCATGGTCCCCAAGGGCAATCTGCACGTGATGCACCACGCCTCCCACCACCCCCAGGAGGAGCGGCCGCACGCCTACTACACCGCGGTCACCGGCTTCCTGAACCAGCAGCACGACTGAGCATCCCGCGGAGGACAAGTGAGCAACCCGGCCGTACGCGTCGTCGAACTGTCCAGCCTTTTCACCCGGTTCGCGGGCCGGCTCCTGGTCGGCCTCGGACACGAGGTCGTCCTGGTCGAGCCCGAGGAGGGCGATCCGACACGGCGCGAACTGAACGGCGATGCCTTCGTCCACTGGCACGCCGGCAAGCGGTCCGTCACCCCCGCGTCCCCGGAGGAGCTGCGGCGCCTGGTGGCGGGAGCCGACGTGCTCCTCGACGGGACACCGGACGGCGCTCCGGAGGCCGTCGCGGGACTCGACCACCTCGTCCACGTCCGCGTCACCCCCTTCGGGACCGAGGGGCCACGCGGCCACTGGCAGGGGACCGATCTGGTGGTCGCCGCGCTCGGCGGGATGCTCGCGCAGGTCGGCGACCCGGACGGGCCGCCCCTGCGCCTCCCGGAGAACCAGGCGGAGCAGCTCGCCGGGGTGCACGCCGCGATCGCCGCGCTGCTCGGACTGCGGGCCAGGCGCACGGGCCCGGGCCAGCTCGCCGACGTGTCCGCCCAGGCGTGCGCGGCCGCCGCCCTGGAGGCGGGGGCCCTCGCCTATCTGCACGAGGACCGGGTGCCCGCGCGCCCCGGCCGGGTGCATCCGCTGGTGCCGCACGGGCTGTTCCGGGCCGCCGACGGCCATCTGGGCGGTGGCCTCGGCGGCAGCCCCCGCATGTGGGACGCGCTGCTCGCCTGGCTGCGCGAGGAGGGTGCCGAGGCCGACCTCGCCGAGCCGCGCTGGCAGGACCCGGTGGAGCGCAAGAAGCACCAGGAGCATGTCTTCGCGGTGGTGCAGGAGTTCGCGGGCCGGTGGCCGAAGGCCGAGTTCGCCGAGCTCGCCCAGTCCAGGAAGCTGCCGTGGGCGGCGGTCGACCTGCCGCACGAGCTGCCCGGCAACCCGCAGCTCGCCGCCCGTGACTTCTTCCTCCGCGCCGGGGACCGCACCGATCTGGGCTTCCCCTTCGCGTTCCCCGAAGGCCACCGGATCAAGGAGCTGGACGTCCCGGAACGGGGCGCGGACCGAAGCCTGCTGCACGAGCGTCGCGCGGTCCCGAAGGTGCCCGAAACGCGGGAACCCGCGCGGCCCGCCCTGCACGGCGTCCGCGTCCTGGATCTGACCTGGGTGCTCGCCGGGCCGTACTGCACCAAGGTGCTCGCCGACCACGGCGCCGATGTCATCAAGGTCGAGTCGCTCGGCCGTCCCGACCCCACCCGGTTCGCGCCCTTCATGCATCTCTCGCGCGGCCCGCACACCGATCCGAACACCAACGGCTACTTCAACGAGGTCAACCGCAACAAGCGCAGCCTGGCCCTCGACACCCGCACCGAGGACGGCATCGCCGTACTGCGCGACCTCATCGCCTCCTGCGACGTGCTGGTGGAGAACTTCAGCGCCACCGTCATGACCAAACTCGGCCTGGGCTACGACACCCTCCGCGAGATCAACCCCCGGCTGGTGTACACCAGCATGTCCGGCATGGGACACACCGGCCCGCGCAGCGGCTGGGTGTCGTACGCGGACACCGTGTCCGCCAGCTCGGGGCTCACCGGCCTGACCGGATGGGGCCCGGACGACGTGGTCGGGGTGATCTACGGCCACGGCGACATCGTCGCGGGGCTACAGGCCGCGCTCGCCACCGTCGCCGCCCTGGAGCACCGCGAGGAGACCGGGCGCGGACAGCACATCGACCTGTCCCAGCTCGAGGCGATCGCCTCCCATATGGGCACCAGCCTGCTCCACCCCACCGGGCCCGCCGGGAACACCGATCCGCGGTGGAGCCCGCAGGGCGTGTACCGCTGCCTCGGTGCCGACAGCTGGCTGGCCGTCAGCGTCCGCGACGACACCGAATGGGCCGCGCTGTGCACGGTGATCGGCCGTCCCGGCCTCGTCACCGACGAACGCACCCGCGCGGCGGAGCGGCGCGCACACCACCGCGAACTGGCCGACGACGCCCTCGCCACCTGGGCCAGGACCCTGCCGGCCGACGCCGCCGCCGAACTCCTCCAGGAGCACGGCATACCCGCGGGCCCGGTGCGGGACGGCCGCGACCTCGTGGAGCACGATCCGCAGCTGCGGGCCAGGGGCTTCTACGTCCGCGCGGAACACCCGGTGGCGGGGGCCTTCCTGCACGAGGGGCCGCCCGTCCGGCTCGCCCGCACACCCGGCGGCATCCGCAAGGCGGCACCCGTGCTCGGCGCCGACACCGACGAGGTGCTGCGCGACGTCGCGGGCCTGTCACCGGAGCGGATCCGCGCACTGCGCGAGCGCGAGGTGCTGCGGTGACCTCGCTGACGATTCCCGGGCTGCTCCGGACCGCGGCCCGGGACCACGGGGACCGCCCCTTCCTGCGGATCGGCACCACGGTCCGCACCTACCGCGAGACGCGGGACGCCGCCGCCACCATGGCGGGGGCCCTCGCGGTCCAGGGCTGCCGCCCGGGCGGGCGCGTCGCCGCGATGACGGGCAACCGGATCGAGCTCGTCGACCTGTTCCTCGGCGCGGCCTGGCTCGGCGCCGAGCTCGTCCCCCTCAACACGGGGCTGCGCGGCGGCGGGCTGCGACACGTCCTGGACCAGGCCCGCCCCGCCCATCTGCTCGCGGAGGACGAGACGGCCGAGCGCGTGCGGGCGGCCGGGTACCGGGGGACGCTGTGGCGCGCGGGAGCGGACGGCACACCCCGGCCGGGTGGCGGCCCGGCCTTCCCGGCGGCGCCCGTACGCCCGGAGGACACCGCGTGCGTCCTGTTCACCTCCGGGACCACCGGCACGTCTCGCGGGGTGCGCTGCCCCCACGCCCAGTTCGTCTGGTGGGGGCGCAACGTCTCCGACGCGCTGCGCCTCACCGCGGACGACGTCCTCCACACCTGCCTCCCGCTGTTCCACACCAACGCCCTGAACGCGCTGGCGCAGGCGATGACCGTGGGGGCGTCGATCGCCCTGGCGCCCCGCTTCTCGGCCTCCCGGTACTGGAGCGAGGCGGCCGGAGCCGGGGCGACCGTGGTCTATCTGCTGGGCGCCATGGTGCCGATGCTGCTGGCCCAGCCCCCGGGCCCGCAGGACCGTGCGCACCGGGCCGTCCGCGGACTCTCCCCGGCGACACCGGCCCACGCCTGGGGGCCGTTCCGCGAGCGGTTCGGCGTCACGCTGGTCGACGGATTCGGCTCCACCGAGACCAACCTGGTCATCGGCACGACCGCCGAGGAGCAGCGGCCCGGCTATATGGGCACCCTGCGCGAGGGCTTCGACGCCCGCGTCGTGGACGAACTGCTCACGCCCGTCCCCGACGGCACCCCGGGTGAGCTGGTCGTACGCAGCCACCGGCCGTACGCCTTCGCCACCGGCTACCTGGGCGAGCCGGCGGAGCCGGTGGACGCGTGGCGGCACACCGGGGACCGGGTGGTCCGTGAACCCGACGGCTGGTTCCGGTTCGTGGACCGCATCAAGGACGTGATCCGCCGCCGGGGGGAGAACATCTCCTCGTGCGAGGTCGAGACGGTCGTCCGTGGCCATCCCGAGGTGGCCGACGCCGCCGTCTTCCCGGTGCCGTCCGAGCTGGCGGAGGACGAGGTCATGGTCGCCGTGGTGCCCCGCGCGGGCGGCACGCTCGACCTGGCCGATGTGATCCGCCACTGCGAGCGCGAGCTGCCCCCGTTCGCCGTCCCCCGTTACGTGGACACCCTGCGCGAACTGCCGCTCACCGAGACCGGCAAGGTGCGCAAGGCGGCGCTGCGCCGTCGGGGTGTCACCGGGACGACGTGGGACCGGGCCACCGCCGGTGCCGGTCCACCCACGCGGTGACGACATCGGCGAACTCCCCGGGCAGCTGCTCGGGCGCCGGTACATGGCCGCCGGACAGGACCGCGGTCTCGCAGCCGAGCGCCGCCGCGAACCTCTCCAGCGCGGGCAGCGAGTAGTGGTCCTCCGGCGCGCACACGGCGAGCACGGGGGCGGTGATGTGCGCCAGCCGCTCCTCCATCCGGTACCGGTACACCGCCTCGTGTCCCTCCTCCACCCGGTCCAGCACGGTCAGCGCGTCGATCACATAGCGGTGCAGCGCGGCCTCCTCGCCCGCCCGGTAGAAGCCGCGGCGCCGGTTCCACACCTCCACCAGGTGTGAGCCGTCCGGCCTGGGGTCGACATGGTCGACCGGCGGGCGCGCGGGAGCCGCCGCGCGCTTGGCCTCGTCCACGAAGGCCGTGGCCGAGAGCAGCAGTCCGCTGACGCGGTCGCCCAGCCGGGCGGCCACCTCCACGGCCACCACCCCGCCCGTGTGATGGCCCACCAGGTGGAAGGCGTCCAGCCCGAGCGCGTCGGCCAGCGCCTCCACCCCGTCGGCGAACCGCTCGATCGAGTGCGGCCCCTCGGGTTTGGCCGAGGCGCCGAACCCCACGGTGTCCATGGCGATCGCCCGGTGCGCCCGGCCCACCAGGGGCAGCACATCGGCGTACTCGGTCCAGGAACGCGGGGTCTGATGCAGCAGGAGCACCGGCTCGCCGGACCCGCACTCCGCGTAGTGCAACTGCCCGAAGTGGCTGGGCGCATAGCCCCGCCGCACCGTGTCCGCCATCGCTGTGCCCCGCCTTCCGGTTGACGCGAACCGCCCGCCCACTCTCGTCGCCACACAGCCGGCCGGGCCAGGCGGACGTTCCGCTGTCCGGACCCCAGACGGCCACAGCGTCCGTCGGCCGCCTACTTCGGTGCGGCGGCGAGCCGTACGGCCAGCCCGGTGAACACCGTGCCGCTGAAGACGTTGAGCCCCCGCGCCACCCGGCGGCTGCGGCTCAGCAACCCGGCGAGCTTCCCCGAGAGCAGGCCGATGGACCCGTCGACGCAGAAGCCCATGACCACGAAGGTGATCCCCAGGAACATGAACTGGCCTGGCACATGGCCGAGTTCGGGGTTCACGAACTGCGGCAGGAAGGCGATGTTGAAGAGGATCACCTTGGGGTTGAGCAGGTTGATGAGAGCGCCCTGCCAGAAGGCGCGCCGGTGCCCCGGGCCGACGTGACCGCTCTCCTCGCCCGGCAGCGAGCGGTCACGGAACGCCTTGACGGCCAGATACAGCAGATACGACACCCCCGCCCAGCGCAGTACGTGATAGAGCGTCGGCAGCGCCGCGAACAGGGCCGACAGCCCCATCGCGGCGGCCACCGCGTGCACGAACATCGCACACGCCACCCCGAACGCGGCCATGACCCCCGCGGTGGGGCCGCCCCGCCCGCCCATCGCCACGATGAACATCATGTCCGGGCCGGGAGTGACGCAGAGCACGAAGGCGGCGAGGAGGAACGCCGCGTACAAGGATGTGTCAACCATGCGGCCATGGTTCGCGGCGGAGTCGGAGGTGGCGAGCGATTTTCGGAAAGTGAGAGGGCCCCGCAGGGGCGCGAGGCTGTGTCGATATGCGGCTCCGCCGCGTGGCCGCGACCAGCCACAACGGCGCCGCAGACGGCCGACGACGCCTCGTGGCACTTTCAGCGGGCCCTCCAGCGGAGCGCTTCAGCGCCGCGCCCGGCGGCCCGACTTGCCGGTGGCCCGCGTGGGCGTCCCGGACTCCCGCCAGCCACCCGGGACCTCGGCCATGACGAGGCCGAGGACCAGCCAGAAGAGCATGGCGATCCGGTCCAGGTTGGCCGGGTGGTCCACCGTGGCCGCGAGGAAGAACCCCGTCAGGGCGGCGAGCCCGACGACACCGGCCACGGACTTCTCCCGGGCGGCGCGGACCGCCGAGGCCACGGCGATCACCGTCACCAGCAGCATGCCGAGCAGACCGGCCACGCCCGCTTCGGCCAGCCAGTTCAGCCACATGTTGTGCGCGTGGACGAAGGTCCGGCCGCCCGGCACGGCCGCGGAGACGGCGTCGCCTGCCCGCCCGAGCCCGACCCCGAGCGGATGGTCCATGGCCAGGTCCACGGCCGCCTTCCACGCCTGGCCCCGGACCCCCAGCGCGTCACCGGCCCGCGACACCACCCACAGCGCCACCGTCACCGCCGCCAGCCCGGCCAGGCCCACGGTCGTCAGCGTCCGCACCCCCCACCGGCCGAGGCGGGGGGCGAGCCAGTACGCGCCACCGAGCACCAGCAGACCCGCCGCGGCCGCGACGCAGCCCGCCCGGGAGAAGGTCGTCAGCACCGCGCCGTACGCGAGGAGGCCCACGGTCACGACGGCGACCCGGGCCGTGCGTTCGGCCATCGTCACCGCCGTCAGCAGGGCGATCGGGGTGAGCAGCACCAGGAACGCGGCGAGCAGGTTGGGGTTGGCGAAGGTACCCGTGGCGCGGATCATCGAACCGGCCCCGCCGCTGTCGCAGTCGACGTCGGTGAAGAGCCCGGTACGGCAGAATCCGGTCGGCACCTCATTGGTCACCTGGGCGAACGCCGAAGTGGCCGCGGCCGCCACGCAGACCAGCGCGAGCAGCGCCACCGCCCGCCAGGATTCGGGCTGCGACCGGCGCACCCCGACCAGCAGATAGAAGGTGCCGAGAGCGGTCAGCAGGGCGCGCAGTGGCGCGTCCGGGTGTCCGCCGACGTAGGTGGTGGCGATGGCGCCGAGCAGGAGCAGCGCGATGGCGAGGTCGAGCCGGGTGCGGAACGTGGCGGGTCGCGGGGCCGTCACCGCCGTCGCGATCAGCCCCGCCAGCACGGCGAGCCGCACCGGTGTGATGACGCCGACCAGCGGGGCGTCCGGGAAGAAGTCGGTGGCCGCGTCGAGCATGACGATGGCCGTAGCCACCAGCGGAACGGCTTGGACTGTCGCGCGCACAGGTGCCATGGCGCCCCAGCGTGTCCGGCGGCGGGTACCGGCAGATGGCACCCACACGAACACTGGACAGCGCCTTCACGTCCGGTGGCCCGGTCGGCCGGTTCGGACCGGGTGCCCGCGACGCCGGACGGGGTGGCCCCGACACCGGACCGGGTGCCCGCGCCTCAGGTGGCGGTGGCGTTCCCGGCAGCGGGGGCGGTGAAGGGGCGCAGCGGGACGATGCCCACGCTGTGGCCGTCGCGGTCCAGCAGCCGGCCCATGTGCTTGACCGTGCGCAGCACCACCGAGCGGTCCTCGATGGTCAGCCGCGGCAACCGCCTCGACAGATGCGCCTCGAAGGCGTGCACATCGCCGGACGCCCGCAGCCAGACGTCGATCACGAGGTTGTGCGGGCCCGCCGTGATCGCGCACGACCGCACCTCCCGCACCCCGGCCAGCGCCCGGCTGGTCTCCTCCAGGCGCTCGGCCGGTACGGACGCGAAGTACACCGCGGACAGCGGCCACCCCGACAGCGGCCGGGCCAGGTCGCAGCGCAGACACACCCGTGAGCCGAGCAGCGACCGCAGCCGTCGGCGGACCGTGGTGAGCGGCGCGTCGGCGCGCTCCGCCAGGTCGCTGATCGCCATCCGGCCGTCGACGCTCAGCAGCTCAAGGAGCCGGATGTCCAGGGAGTCCCAGCCGGTCGCCCCCGAGGGGAGTGGCTCGGTCGGCGGGAGCGCGTCCTGGAGCCGGGCGCACTGCGTGGCGTCCAGGGCGCGCAGCCGCCACCGGCTGCCCTCGGAGGGCAGGGCCGTCGCGACATGGGTACGTGTCGCCCGTACCCCCGGGGCGCCCCGGAAGAGGACGGTGGTGAGCTGGGAGAGCTCACCCAGATCGGAAGCCTGGAGAGCGATCACCAGATCCCGGCTTCCGGCCGTGAGCTTGACGTTCGCCACCGAGGGCTCGGCCGCCAGGGCCTCGGCCACGTCCTCGCCGACCCCGGGCTCGGCGTCCACCTCGACGATGCCGGTCACCACGATCCGGGAGTCGGACAGCTGGGGGTAGGCGGTCACCCAGGCCAGCCCCGCCTCCTGGAGCCGGTGCCAGCGTCGCGCGGCCGTCACCGGGTTCACCCCGAGAACATCACCGACGAGAGTCCATGGCGCCCTGGGGTGGATCTGCAAGGCGTGTATGAGCCCGCGATCCAGCTCGTCCAGGTCATGCGCGGCGAAATCCTGCGTGTGCATGGGCGGCGCTTTTCTGCGTATCGCATGTGAATCTCGATGGAATGCTGCATGATAACACCCGAAACACGCGATGGATCGACACTCCTCCCCACCAGTTCCCTCAACGAGGAGTGAGATCGAGCTCATGACGGAACCCACCACGTCCGAGACCACCAGGACCGCTCTGCGCGTGGAGAACGCCACGTTGGTCGACGGTACCGGGGCGGCCCCGATCGCGGACGCCGTCGTCATCGCCGACGCCGAAGGAACCATCAGCTACGCGGGCCCGGCGGCCACCGCGCCCCCGGCCTCCGGCGACGCCTTCACCGGCCGTGTCATCGACGCGGGCGGCCGCACCGTGCTGCCGGGTTTCTTCGACTGTCACACCCACCTCGCCTACGCCCATGCCTCCCCGCCCGGCCGCCGCGGTGAACTCGACCCGGTCCTGGTCACCTTCGACACCGCCGCCCGCATGCGGCAGACCCTCGACGCGGGCATCACCACCGCCCGGGACCTGGGCGGGCTGTCCACCGGGTACCGCACCGCCGTCGAGACCGGGCGGATCGAGGGTCCCCGGCTGCACACCGCCGTACGGATCATCAGCCACACCGGTGGCCACGCCGATGTGCGCCTGCCCGACGGCACCGACCTCAGCGGTGGCGAGATGTCCGAGCTCGCCGACACCGAGGACGAGGCGCGGCTGGCGGTGCGCAAGGTGCTGCGGGCGGGGGCCGACCTGGTCAAGATCTGCGCCACCGGTGGCATGGGCAGCCCCTACGACCAGCCGGACGACGAGGGGCTCCTGGAGGAGGAGATCCGCGCCGTGGTCGACGAGTGCCGGCGCCACGGCGGCAAGCCGGTGGCCGCCCACGCCCAGGGCAACGCGGGCATCCTCAACGCCATCCGCGGCGGGGTCACCAGCATCGAGCACGGCTACGGCCTGGACGACCGGGCCCTGGAGATGGCGGGGGAGCGTGGCGTCTTCGTCGTCCCGACCCTCTCCACCGTCTACGCGGGCATCGACAAGGCCACGATGGAGCCCTATCACTACGAGAAGAAGGTCCGCTGGTCCGGCATCACCAAGGAGAACATCTCCCGCGCCATCGGGCAGGGGGCCAGGATCGCGCTCGGCACCGACGCCGCCGTCTGTCCGCACGGACAGAACCTGATGGAGCTCTCCTACCTCGTCGACCTGGGCATGGACCCCATGGACGCCATCGTGGCCGGCACCCGGACCGCCGCCGAACTCCTCGGCGTGGCCGACCGGCTCGGCACGCTGGCCCCCGGCCGCGTCGCCGACCTCGTCGTCTGCGAGGGCGATCCGCTCGCGGACATCGGTGTGCTCGGCGATCCCGCCAACGTGGTGTGCGTCGTGCAGGACGGGCATGTCCGCAAGGACACCAAGGGCCTCCTGCCCTCGGCCACGCCAGCCGGAGGGCGGCCCTGATGCCCGCGGTGACCGGGCTCCCCGCCCCCGGGGGCACCTCGCCGGACAAGGAGCGGCGCGGCGGGCTCGACCGTGTTCTCACCTTCATCGAACGCGCCGGCAACGCCCTGCCCAACCCCATCGTCCTGTTCGCCGGGCTCTTCGCGCTGCTGGCCGTCGTCTCCACCGTCCTCGCCCTCGCCGGTGTCTCCGTCACCGTCCCCGGCACCGATGACACCAAGTCCATCGGCGGGCTGCTCACCGGTGAGGGGCTGCGCTGGCTGCTGGAGAACCTGATCCCCAACTTCGCCACGTTCCCGCCGATCGGCGCCGTGCTGGTGCTGATGATGGTGGTCGGGCTCGCGGAGCGGACCGGACTGCTGGAGACCGCGATGCGGGCCACGCTGGCCCGGGTGCCGCGTGCGGTGCTGCCGTATGCGGTGGCGATCATCGCCAGCCAGGCACACATGATGAGCGATGTCGGGGCCATCGTGCTGCCACCGCTGGCGGCCCTGGTGTTCAAGAGCGCCGGGCGCCACCCCGTGGCGGGCCTCATCGGCGGCTTCGCCTGTGTCACCGCGGGCTACGCCGCCGGGTTCACCATCGGCTCGCTGGACGCCCTGTACGTGGGCATCACCCAGCAGGCGGCCTCGGTGCTCCCGGCCGCCGAGGGCCTCCATATCCATGTGCTCATCAACTACTTCTTCACCGCCGCCAGCAGCGTCGTCCTGGGGCTGCTCGGCGGATTCCTCATCAGCCGCGTCCTCGAACCACGCCTGGGCACCTACCAGGCGGCCGACGACGAGGCCACGGGGGAGGACCTGACCCTCACCCCGGTGCAGCGCAAGGGGCTCGCGGTCACCTGCGCGGTCGTCGGTGTGTATCTGGCGGCGGTCCTCGCGCTGTGGCTGCCACCGGGCGCGCCGCTGCGCGGGGAGGGCGACGCCTTCGTGCCCTCGCCGGTGCTGACCGGTGTCGTCCCGGTGCTCTTCGGCGCCTTTCTGCTCGCCGGGCTCACCTACGGCTTCACGGTCAAGCAGCTCACCGGCACCGAGGACGTGGTCACCGCCATGACCGACTCGGTGAAGAACATGTCCGGCTACATCGTGATGATGTTCTTCGCCGCCCAGGTCATCGCGGTCTTCACCTGGTCCAACCTCGGGGTGCTGCTCGCGGTGAAGGCGGCCGCGCTGTTCAACTCCATCGGAGTGACCGGCTTCTGGGCGATCACCGCATTCGTCCTGCTGGCCTCCTGTCTCAATCTGGTGATCCTCTCCGGATCCGCCCTGTGGTCCCTGGTCGGCCCCGTCTTCATCCCGGCTTTCATGCTGATGGACATGAGCCCGGCGCTCAGCCAGGCGGCCTTCCGCATCGGCGACTCCGCGACGGGCGCCATCACCCCGATGAACCCGTATCTCCTCCTGGTCCTGGCGATGGTCCGCGAATACGAACCGGAGGCTCGCCTGGGGACCCTCATCTCCCGGCTCGCCATCTTCGTGGTGCCGTTCCTGATGGTGTGGCTGGCCATCCTCGGCATCTTCTACGGCCTGGACCTGCCGCTCGGCCCCGGAGCGCACATCGGCGTCAAATGACGCTTCCCGGGCACAGGGCGGTCACCGTGTGCTCGGGACTCAGTCCAGGCGGCGATCGTCCCGGTGGGCCCCGTAGAAGTCGGCCTGCCGGGACATGATCGTGCGCATCGAGGTGCCGCGCTCGACACCGTAGACGGTGTCGGGAAAGTCGAGGCCGCGCTGCACCTCCCACAGCTCGGTGTGCTGATCGGGGGAGAACAGCCGGGCCGGATCCCCGACGGCGATCCAGCCGATGGGGAGCACCGTGCCGGGCGCCAGCCGCGAGTTCACCTGGAGCACACTGTTGATCCGCAGCTCGGCGCCCGTCCCCGCGACCGCCCCGGGAAACAGCGACGCGCCGGTGGCCACGAAGACCTCGTCCTCGACCCTCGCCCCGTTGACATGGGCGTGCGGCCCGATCAGCACCGCGTCGCCCAGCGTCGCCGGATGCCCGGCCCGCCCCCGGACCAGCGCGTTCTCCATCACCACCACATCCGCCCCGGTGCGCACCTCACCGTCCTCGGCGGTGAGCACGGCACCGTGCAGCACCCGCGCCCGCTCGCCGAGGACGACGGCACCGCACAGGACGGCGGTGGGGGCGACATACGCCGATTCCGGAACCACGGGCCGCTTGCCACGATGTTCGAGCAACATGCTCCGAGCCTAGGCGACCGGTGGGCCCCGCGGCGGTCAGTACGCGGTCGGCCAGCCGCCGGACCAGCTCAGCAGGTTGACGCCCAGCTTCGGGGTGCCGTTGTCCTGGCCGTCGTAGTAGTGGTAGACGAGCAGGCCCGGCCGACCTTGACCTTGTACGTGGAGCTGGTCCCCGCGCAGCAGGTGTCGTACGACGCGAACAGGCAGTAGTAGCCGTTGCGCTTGACGACCGACGGGCCCTCGATCGCCTTGGTGCCGGTGGGCCGGGAGGCGATGGCGTTGTAGTCGCCGCCGCCGATGGCGGAGTTGCTGGAGCCGAAGGACGAGACGGCGTAGTACATCAGATAGCTGCCACCCCGGTACGAGATGTCCGGCGCAAAGGGGTCGTTGTCGGCGGAGTACGTCCGCCACCAGGCGGGCGGGCGAGGAGGTGATGTCCGCCTAGCGGTGTTCGTTCTCCCAGTTCGCCCTGGAGACCGGGGCGGGCCGGGGAAGCGGCCGGCCGTCCAGGTAGAGGTCGACCTTCTCGTTGTAGAAGGCGACCAGCCCCGCGATGGGGGACACCTGGCGGGTCGGGAAGTCATAGGCCCAGGCGAGGTCCGGGTGGGTGGCGGTGTCGGTCCGGACGGACCAGTAGCCGCTCGTCATGCCCTTGTACGGACAGCTGGTGACGGTCTCGGTGGGCTCCATGCGCGCCCAGTCCAGATACACCCGGTCCAGGTAGTAGCGCGTCGGGAGCCCCGTCTCCAGCACCATCACCGAGCTCGGGGCGTCGGCGAGCACGACGCCGTCCAGCTCCACGCGTACGGCACGGCCGGACCGGAGCGCGTCGACGCGGGTGTACGGGCTCCTGGGGTGGACGAACACCTGCTCGTCCTCCTCGAACCAGGCGTCGATGGCCTCCCACCGGAAGCTGACCTGGCCGACGATGCCGGAGGGCGCGTCCTCGCCCCACTCCCAGGCCGCGCCCGGGCGGGAGAGTGAGCCCATCCGGAGGGTCTGGCGGCGCGCTCCGCCGACCTTCAGCGCCATGCTCCGGCCCTCGTCGACGAGCGCCCCCCGGACGATGTCGTCGCGGGGCACGCAGTACTGCGGATAGCCCGGCCAGAGCCACACATAGCGCGCCCGCACGGTGTCGAAGACGGGGCGGCCGGCCACGAAGCCGCGGATGCGGCGGGGTACGGGCTCCACATGCCCGACCGGAACGATCATCGCGGGGTAGTCCGGTGTGTCCGGCGCGTGCTCGGTCATGCCTCTTCCAGGGCCTCTCCGAACTCGCGCAGCGCCTTCCCGTGCTGGCTGTGGGCCAGCCCGTGCCCGACCGCTATGGCCGCCGCCACCGGCCAGTCGATGATCCCGACGGCGGCGATGACGCCGAGCCCGGCGAGGAAGCAGAGCTGCTCCTGCGAGGGCAGCTCCACCCGCCGCCCATCGAACTGGACGGTCACCGAATGGCGCGCGCACACGACGTCGGCCGCGGCGCGGGGGCCGCGCGGCCGCTTCGTGGCCGGAGCCGCCGCCCGGGAGGATGCGCTGGTGGGAGGGGCTGTCTTGGTCGCTCTGGTCATGGCTTCGATCCGTTCATCGACCTTGACGGACAACCGCGCGATGACATTTTCTACTCTAATCCAACCTCCACGGCCCATGCCCGGTGGCAGCTACTTGCCATGATTTCGGCCGGTCCGGCGAGAAGAGCGCGGTTGCGTTCGCGGCTCCCCTGTGCGGTCGGCGCGCCTCGCTCCGGTTGTGGCCAGGGGCTCGCCGAAGCGTCGGTGGCGGCCTTAGCTTCGAGCCGAATCGTGGCCGCCGGCCACGGCTGACGGATCGGAGGAAGCAACCATGAGAGCGGGCTTACGGAAGGCGCGGACAGGAGTGGTTGTCGCCACGGCGGCTCTGCTGGGGCTGGCCGGGACGGTGGACGCCCAGGCCCTCGACGCGGATCGGGCGCGTACCTCGGCGGTCGGGGCCCCCAGCGCCGCCGCGGCCGTCGACTACGAGACGTGGAAGAGCGATGTCGACAAGGTGATCGACCAGGCCCTTCCCTACATCCAGCAGCGCGTCCAGAACGGCGGGGGCCAGAAGCAGGCGATCGTCCTCGACATCGACAACACCTCGCTGGAGACCTACTTCCAGTGGTTCCCGCCGACTCCCGCCGTCGAGCGGGTCCTGGAGCTCACCCGCTACGCGAGCGAGCACGGAGTGGGCATCTTCTTCATCACCGCGCGCCCGGACGTCCTCGAGCAGGTGACCCGGGGCAACCTGGTGCACGTCGGCTACCCCATCACCGGCCTGTACCAGCGGTCACTGGGCGACGTCCTCGGTGACCCGGCCGAGTACAAGACGGCGAAGCGGGCGGAGATCGAGTCCCTCGGCTACACCATCATCGCCAACATCGGGAACAATGAAAGTGATCTTGTTGGCGGGCACGCCGACCGCACCTTCAAACTGCCTGACTACGACGGCCAGTTGTCCTGAATCGGAATAATGAGTTCCGGCGGCCACCCGGAGGTGGCCGCCGGAACTCGTCGGACCGCGGCCCTGTCACCGGTCCCCTGAGTGGCGTTCCGGGATGTAGGTTCCCTCCGTTGCCCGAGAGGCGTGAATCCGCACCCTGCAATGAGGTTTCCCCCATTGTCTTTAGTGATTCGACCATTCTCCGCGCTGGAACGGGTAGGTATAGTCCAGCCCTATGGACGGTCAAGGTGCGATCGCTACCTCTTTGTCCGCCGGCGGCGGGGTGCTCCAGGGAACGGCGAGCACGTTCCGAACGCGGACGGTGCGGGTGAAACAGCGAGCCCTCTTTTCTCCTTGAGCTGTCTTGATCCCATGGCGTACTCGTGGATCGCTACCCTTCCTGTCGACGATCAATGCCGGGTCCAGGACGTAATCCCAGGCTTCAGGGGGAACTGTGCCAAGCTCTCGCAACGACGTGTTCGTCATCGCTGACAATTCCATCGGTCCGGATTCCGAACCAGACGCTGATATCACACCGTTAAGAACGAGCGGCGGAGTCTTCAGCGGAGAGATAGAACGCATGCTTCTGGAGGCCGGCCGACTCGTCAAGACGGCCGCCGACCGCCATCGCGTCGAGGAACGGCTCCTGACCGCGATGGAGCCGGAGGAGGGCGTGGACGCCGCCGAGCATGTCATCGAGTCGGCGCAGCAGAGCCTCTCCGTGGTCTTCGCCGGTGGCAACGACCAGCGGGCCGCCAGGCTGGTCACGCGGCTGGGCAGGGCCGTCGCCCGGGGGGTCGACGTGCGCCTGCTGGGGCGGGTGGGGCTGATGGACGAGCGATACCTCCTGAAGTGCCTGGACAAGCAGGCACCGGGAGTCGACGTGAGACTCGTCGGGGCGCCCCTGCACGAAATGGTGCTCGCCGATGGCTCGGTGAGTGTGGTGTGGTCCGGTTCGGACAAACTCTCGCGCGAGGCGATGCTGGTGCGGGCGCCGGCCGTGCTGCGGAATCTGCGCACCCTGTTCATGATCTCCTGGAACGGCAGTGCGGCGCTCGAGGACCACCGCCGCCTCAGCGGCCGGACGCGCAGCGTCATGGCCCGCCGGATACTCATGGCGCTGAGTTCGGGACGTACGGACGAAGCCGCCGCACGCGAAATCGGTATGTCGGTCCGCACCTATCGAAGGAACGTGGCCGAAATAACGCGTGAACTCGGAGCACATTCACGCTTTCAGGCCGGCGCCCGTGCGGTGGAGCTGGGTCTGCTGCCCTATGTGGACGCGGCCGATGATGAGGACTCGCAGCCCGCGTAATCGCAGGACCGTGGTCAGTACCTGTCAGGTGAAGTCAACTCCCCTGAACGCCCCGGCACCGTCTGGCAACTTGTTGTATGGACCTTGCAGGGGTGCGAGCGGCGAATGTAGGAACTTTCCAGCCTCTCACTGCATTGCCCGATCCGCTCCCTGCGAGGAATGATATCCGGTGAATAGCGCGATGATTGATGTGATGGACATATGCCGGTCCTTCGGCAGCACACGGGCTCTGGACGGTGTCAGCTTCCGTATCGGGGAAGGCGAGGTCCTGTGTCTGCTGGGCCACAACGGCGCGGGCAAGAGCACTCTGGTGAGCATCCTGGCCACCGCGCTGCCGCCCAGCCGGGGCACGGCGCGGGTGGCCGGATACGACGTGGTGCGCGAGGCCCGTGAGGTACGTCGGCGCATCGGCCTGACCGGACAGTTCGCCGCGGTGGACGAGAACCTGTCCGGCAGGGACAACCTCATCCTGGTGGCCCGCCTGCTCGGCGCGAGCCGCGCCGAGGCCCGGACGAGGGCGGATGAGCTCCTGGAGACCTTCGCGCTGACCGGTGCGGCCGACCGGTCGGCCGCGACGTACTCGGGAGGCATGCGCCGCCGGCTCGACCTCGCCAGCAGCTTCGTCGGCCGCCCCCAGGTGTTGTTCCTCGACGAGCCCACCACCGGACTCGACCCGGTCAGCCGCAGCGGGCTGTGGGACTCGGTACGGTCGGCGGTGACGGACGGCGCCACCGTGCTGTTGACCACTCAGTACCTCGAAGAGGCCGAACAACTCGCGGACCGGGTCATCGTGCTGGGCCGTGGCCGGACCATCGCCGACGGCTCGGTGGCACAGCTCAAGGCGCAACTCGGCGTCAGCTCGGTCCGCGCCACCCTCGCCGAACCGGCGTCCGTACCGGCCGCATGGGCCGCGCTGCGCCACGCGGGTCTCGAGCCGCAACCCGGTGAGCCCGCGGGCACGGTCTGCGTCCCCGTGCACGAGTCCGCCGCCCTCGCCGCCGTCGTACGCGCCCTGGACGACGCGGGAGTGGTGATCACCGGGATCTCGCTGTCCGAGCCGACCCTCGACGACGTCTACGTGGCCCTCGCCGAGGGCTTGACCGACCTGCCGGTCCTCTCCTGATCCCCTTCCCGGACCCCGAGGAGTCTCCATGCCGCTGTCCGCACTGACCTACCGCTCCATCACCGAGGCCCAGATGCTGCCACGCCTCATCCGGCTCGGCCCCAATCTGTACGGCGCGGTCTTCACCCTGATGAAACTGGTGCCCGCCCAGTACATCCTGCGCCGCGCGTTACAGCGCGGCGAGCTGACCGAGGACACGGTGATCGTCGAAACCACCTCGGGCACCTTCGGACTCGCCCTCGCGATGCAGGCGGCGCTGATGGAGCGTGAGCTGGTGCTGGTGAGCGACCCCGCGATCGACGACAACCTCTACCGGAGACTGACCGACCTCGGCGCCAAGGTGGAGATGTGCCTGGAGCCCGCGCCGGTCGGCGGATATCAGGGGGCCCGGCTGACCAAGGTCGCGGAGATCCGTGCCTCGCTGCCGTCCACCTTCTGCCCCGAGCAGTACAACAACCCCGACAACGCCCGCTCGTACCACGTGGTCGCCGAACAGCTCGTGCGCACCTTCGGCACCGTCGACTGCCTGGTCGGCACCGTCGGCACCGCCGGGTCGATGTGCGGCACCGGGGGCGGCCTGCGCGAATACAGCCCGCACACCCAGGTCATCGGCGTCGACAGCCACCGCAGCGTGCTGTTCGGCCAGCCCGACGGGCCCCGCTCGCTGCGCGGCCTGGGCAACAGCCTGTGGCCCGCCAACCTCGACCACACCCTCTTCGACGAGATCCACTGGTGCAACGCGACCGAGGCATACGCCCAGACCCGGGCCCTGCACGCCGAATCCGCCCTCTTCCAGGGCCCGACCAGCGGCGCCGCGCACCTGGTCGCCCAGTGGTGGGCGGCGAAGAACCCGGACGGGCTCTGTGTGGTGATGCTGCCCGACGAGGGGTACCGCTACCAGGCCACCGTCTACGACGACGCGTGGCTCGCCGCGAACGGCCATCTGCTCCCCGAGCGCCCCACCGAGCCGGTGACCGTCGCGTCCCCCGCCGAGGCCGGTGACCGCTGGACCCGGCTGGTCTGGGGCCGCCGCTCCTACGAGGAGGTGCCCGGCGTCGTGCCCAGGGTGACCCACCCCCTCGCCGAGCGGGCCCTGTCGTGAGCTCCACCGGACGGCTCACCCGCATCCTCGGCCCGCGCACCCGCCGCGTCGTCTACGGGGAACCGGATCCCGGTGCCATACGCGGCGAACTGGAGCCCATCAGCACCATCGACATGGCGCACGTGGTCATGCTCACCGAGTGCGGGCTGCTGCCCGCCGACACGGCCACCGCGCTCCTGGAGCGCATCACACAGCTGCGCGCGGAAGGCTTCGGCAGTCTGCACGGACTGCCGGCACCCCGCGGCCTGTACCTGATGTACGAAGGCCATCTTGTGGCCGAACTCGGCGCCGACGTGGGCGGGAAACTGCACACCGGACGCTCCCGCAACGACATCAAGGCGACCGTCACCGCGATGCGGCTGCGCGAGGAACTGACCGATCTGCTCGGCGAGGTGCTGAGACTCCAGGCGGTCCTGCTCTCCCGGGCACGCGCCCACCGCGACGTGGTGATGCCCATCTACACCCACTTCCAGCCGGCCATGCCGGTCAGTTACGGCTACTACCTGTGCGGGATCGCCACCGCGCTGGACCGTGACATCACCGCGCTGCGCCAGACGCTGGACGAGCTGGACCGCTGCCCGCTGGGCGCCGGGGCGGTGTCCGGGACGGACCTGCCCATCGCACCGGCGCGCACCGCAGCCCTGCTGGGGTTCGCCGGCCCACCGCTGCACGCCATCGACGCGGTGGCCGCACGGGACACGGTGCTGCGCGCGCTCGCCGCCGCGTCCTCGGCCGGGGTGACGCTCAGCCGGCTCGCCACCGACCTCCAGCTGTGGAGCACTCAGGAGTTCGGGCTGATCGAGTTCCCCGAACGGCTCGTCGGCGGCAGCTCGGCCATGCCCCAGAAGCGCAACGCGTTCCTGCTGGAACACGTCAAGGCCAAGGCGGGCGCGGCCATCGGCGCCTGGACGGCCGCCGCCTCCGCCATGAAGTCGGCGCCGTTCACGAACTCCATCGAGGTCGGCACCGAGGCGGTGGCTCCCGCCTGGCCGGCGCTGGCCGCCGTACGCGACTCCGTCCTCCTCGCCCAGGTGCTCGTCAGCGGCGCCCGTCCGATGGTGGAGCGGATGGAGCGGCGTACCGCGGAAAGCTTCGTGACCGCCACCGTGATCGCCAACAGGCTGGTCGCACAGGGGGTTCCGTTCCGCACGGCCCACCACATCGTGGGCGCCGCCGTCCGCGAGGCGATCGAGAGCGGGGCAACGGAACTCACCAAGATCGACCTGCCCGATGGGACACCCGGTGGCACGGTCGCCGAACTGCCCTCCCTGCGTGAGGTCGTCGAGGCACACGAACGGGGCGGCGGCCCCGGTGAGTGCGACGCGGCCGTGGGCGTCCTGCGGGAGCGGCTCACCGCCCATGGGCGACGGCTCGCCGACGACCGCGGCCGGACGCGGGACGCGCGGCGGAGGCTCGACGACGCGGTCGACGCGCTCCTGGCGGGCCATGGAGCCGCGGCCGGAAGGGAAGGAGAACGGTGACCGGGCACGAGAGGACGGGCGGGCGGTGGCTCGCGTTCGTGGAGAGCAACACCACGGGAACGGGGCGGGAGTTCTGCGCGGCGGCACGGGCGCGCGGGCTGCGGCCGGTGCTGCTGACCCGGGACCCGGGCCGCTATGTGTACGTCGAGCAGGACGACATCGACACCAGGCTGCTGGACACCGGTGACCTGGCCGCGGTGGTGGACTGCTGTGCCGGGCTCGTACTGGACGGGGGGCTCGCCGGAGTCGCCTCCAGCTCCGAGTACTTCGTGTCCACAGCCGCCCGCGCGGCCGCCAAGCTCGGCCTGCCCGCGGCGGACGGGGACGCCATCGCCCGCTGCCGGGACAAGGAGACGCAAGGAGCCGCGCTGGCGGCCGCCGGGGTCCCGGTGCCCGCCTGCACGGCCGTCGGCGAGGTGGCCGACGCGGTGCGCGCGGCCGACGGGATCGGCCACCCGGTCGTGCTGAAACCGGTCCTCGGATCGGGCTCGGTCGGCGTCCGGCTGTGCCGGGACCGCGACGAGACCCGGCGGTGGGCGGATGAACTGCTGAGCCGGTCCACCGACGAACGCGGCAACCCGGTGCCGACCCGGATCCTGGTCCAGGAGGCCGTCGAGGGGCCGGAGTTCTCCGTCGAGACCTTCGACAACGCCGTCGTCACCGTCGTCGCCAAGCACATCGGGCCCCGGCCGTACTTCGTGGAGACCGGGCACGAGGTGCCCGCACCCGTGCCCGACGCCACCGCCGCCGCGCTCGGCGACACCGCCCTGCGGGCGCTCGCCGCGCTCGGCCTCGGCTGGGGAGCCGCCCACACCGAACTGCGGATGTCCGCCCACGGCCCCGTCGTCATCGAGGTCAACCCGCGGCTCGCGGGCGGCATGATCCCCGTCGCCGTACGGGCCGCCCTCGGTATCGATCTCGTCGACGCCGTGATCGCCCGCGCCGCGGGACAGAGCCGGACGCCCGCGGGGCCGGGCCGACGGCACGCCGCGGTCCGCTTCCTGCGCAACGAGCGCGAGGGGCTGGTCACCGGCATCGGCGGAGTCGAGGCGGCGCAGACGGCGCCCGGCGTGGTGGCCGTCGCGATCGGCACCGCCCCCGGACGGACCGTGCGGGTGACGAACACGTTCCAGGACCGCCTGGGCTGCGTGGTCGCCACCGGAACGGACGGGGAGCAGGCCGGACACCGCGCGGCGGCCGCCGCGCGCCTGATCAGGATCGAGCTGGAGGAACCGGCGCTGCCGGACGAAGGAGTGGCAGGCTGATGAGAGACGGCGCCAAACCCCTGGCGTTCACCCGAGTTCCCCGGTGGACCCCGCCGTCCGCGACGGACGCGGGCACCGGAGTCCACGGCCTACGGCTGGACGCGGAGCTCACGGAGGCGTTGGAACGCGCCGCCGGGGAATGGGAAATCCCCCTGGCGGCCCTGCTGCTCGCCGGTCACGCCCGTGTCCTGGCGACCGTCGCCGCCGAGCGCGACCTGCTCCTCGGCTGTGTGCCGCAGGACGGGCCGGGCCCCGCGCGGTCGCTCGGCCTGTCCGTCGCCGACTCCACCTGGGCGGAGCTGGCGGCACTCGCGGACCGGGCGCTGAACGGTCTGGGCCCCGCGGCCGGCGCACGGCCCGAGGTCGTGCTGGACCTGTCCGGGCTGGCGGAGCACGGGGACACTCCGGCCCAGGCACACGGCGACAGCCCGCCCGCCGCCCCGGACGACGGAGCGGTGCTTCATGTGGCCTGGTCGCGCGATGAGCACGGCATGTCGCTGCGGGTGCTGCACGACCGTGCCGCGATCGACGTCACCTACGCGCGGCGGCTCGCCGGATACCACCTCGCCGCCCTGCGGCTTCTGGTGGCCGACCCGCACGGGAGGCACGGGTCCAAGAGCCTGCTGTCCCCCCAGGAGACCGAGAAGCAGCTGTACGGGCTCGCGGGCCCCACCGTCGAACCGCCCGACCGCACTTTCGTCGACCTGTTCCAGGAGCGGGCCCGCGACTGCCCCGACGCCATCGCGGTCGAGCACGGAACGGTCCGGTGGACCTACCGGGAGCTGGAGCGGCGGGTCAACCGGATCGCGCACGCGCTGGTCGAGGCCGGGGTGGGAACCGAGGACGTGGTCGCGGTCGTCATGGACCGCACCCCCGAGTGGATCGCCGCCGCCCTCGGCGTCTTCACGGCGGGCGGTGTCTACCTGCCCGTACGGCCGGACTTCCCGGTCGAACGCGTGGTGGCCCAGCTGGAGCGCAGCGGCTGCGCCGTCGCCCTGACCGATCCCGGCAGCGAGGCGCTGGTGCGCGCGTCCTCCGCCCGGCTGGCCGCCCCGCTCACGGCGCTGCCCGTGACGCGCGTCCTGGCGCGCGGCGGCCACGCGGAGCCGCCCCGCGTGAAGGTGACGCCCGGACAGGCCGCCTACATCTACTTCACCTCGGGCTCCACCGGAAGCCCCAAGGGAGCCCTGTGCGAGCACGCGGGCTTCCTCAACCACCTCTACGCGAAGATCGAGGACACCGGGATGACGGCCGGTGGCGGGGACGTGGTCACCCAGATCGCGTCGCAGTGCTTCGACATCTCCCTGTGGCAGTTCGCCGCGCCGCTGCTGATCGGCGGCAGCGTGCGGATCGTGGACACCCGCACCCAGCTCGACGTCGCCGCCTTCGTCGAGGAGATCGTCGAGGGCCGGGTCACCGTGATGCAGGTCGTCCCGTCGTACCTGGAAGTGCTCCTCACCCACCTGGAGCAGCGCCCCCGCCCGCTGGGCGCCCTGCGCTCGGTGTCGGTGACGGGTGAGGCGCTCACCTACGAACTGGTGCAGCGCTGGTTCGCCGCCTACCCCGATGTCCAGCTGGTCAACGCCTACGGCGCCACCGAGACGTCGGACGACCCGATGCACGAGGTGCTGCACGGCGTCCCCGAGCGCGACTTCGTGTCCGTCGGCCGGGCGCTGCGCAACGTCAACACCTATGTGCTCGACGAGAACCTGGCGCTGGTGCCACTGGGCACACCGGGCGAGATCGCGTTCTCCGGGGTGTGCGTGGGCCGTGGCTACATCAACGACGAGGAGCGCACCCGGGAGGCGTTCGTCCCGGACCCGTTCCGGCCGGGCAGCCGGATGTACCGGACCGGTGACTTCGGCCGGTGGCTGCCCGAGGACCGCCTCGAATTCCTGGGGCGCCGCGACGCACAGGTCAAGATCCGCGGCTTCCGCATCGAGATCGGCGAGATCGAGAACAAGCTGCTGACCATGGAGGGTGTCCGCGAGGCGGCGGTGGTCACCGAGGGCGACACCAGCGAACAGCGCGTCCTCGTCGCCTTCTTCAGCGGCTCGGAGCGGGTGACCCCGGAGCGCGTCCGCGACTTCCTCGGCACCGTACTGCCCGAGTACATGGTGCCCACCCATGTCCACCGGGTGGACCGGCTGCCGCTCACCGAGAACGGGAAGATCGACAAAAAGGCGCTGGCGCGTCCCGCGGCGGAGACGGCCGGACGCCCCGCCCACATCCCGCCCGCCACCCCCGCGGAGCGGCGCCTCGCCCAGCTGTGGGCCGACGTCCTCGGCGTTCCGCCGGAGCACATCGGCCGGTCCGACGACTTCTTCGAGCTCGGCGGCACATCGCTGGCCGCGGTGCGGCTCCTGGTCCGGCTCGACCGGGCCCTTTCGCTGAAGGACCTGGCTGCCCACCCGGTGCTCGCCGACTGCGCGGCGGTGCTCGAGCCGCGCAGCGCCGGAGCCTTCGCCCGCCCGGTGGTGACCCGGCTGCTCCAGACGCTGGCCGCCGTGCCGGATCCGCACCACACCCTCGTCTGCTTCCCCTTCGCGGGGGGCAACGCCGTCAACTTCCGGCCCCTGGCCACCGAGCTACGGCGCGACGGCATCGCGGTGCTCGGTGTGGAACCGCCCGGCCACGACTTCGCCGGCGACGGTGAGCCGATGCAGGACGTCCCCGTCCTGGCCCAGTGGGTACGGGACGAGATCGTCGCGCACGTCACCACGCCGGTGTCGGTCTGGGGACACTCCACCGGTGCGGCCGCCGCTCTGGAGACGGCGCGACTGCTGGCGGAGGCGGGTCGGCCCGTCGAGCGCGTCTACATCGGCGCGCTGCTGATGGGGGACGCCGAGACGCTCGCCGCCGAGATGGCCCAGGCGGCCACGGCGGACGAGGAGAGCCTGCTGTCCCGGCTGCGGGCCGGAGAGGTGTACACGGAGCTGGACGAGCTCGGGGCGGAACGTGCCGATGTGGTGGCGGGCGCCTACCAGCACGACGTACTGACCGCCGGCAGGCACCTGCGCGCGCTCCGCGAGGACCCGGAGGCGTACCGGCTCGATGTTCCGGTGGAGGTGGTGGTCGCACAGGACGACATCGTCACGGCCTCCTTCACCGAGGAGTACGGCGGGTGGAAGGCGATCTCCGACCGGATCACCCTCCACGAACTGGAGCGGGGCGGCCACTACTTCGTCCGCACCCGGCCGGCGGAGGCCGCCGCGCTGGTGCGGTCCGGCTGTCTGCCGTCCGCCCCGCGGGACTGATGACGAAGGGGGCGTACCCGGGTCCGCCCGGGTACGCCCCCTCATCCATGGCCCGTCGCGGCGCCGGCACCCGACCGGCGGACGGTGCGCCCTAGGAGTTGTCGTCAAATGTCACGCCCACATCAGCAGGGCTGCGAGGGTGACGGCTGCTTGGTAGGACTCGGCGGTCTTGTCGTAGCGAGTGGCGATGCCGCGCCACTGTTTGAGGCGGTTGAAGCACCGCTCGACGACGTTGCGCCGTTTGTAGACCTGCTTGTCGAAGGCCGGCGGACGTCCGCCACG